>CAINAY010000355.1 GCA_903846425.1 uncultured Noviherbaspirillum sp. | reverse complement strand
GCAATCGCTTTATGTTGATTGCGATATTCAACGATGCCTTTGTAATTATCTTCCCACGCTTTTTTGAATAAGCCAGGTTTGGAGACGACATCTTGATTCGCATCCAGCACCAACACTTTACTTTTTGGTTTGAAGTTCTTGAAATACCATGCTACTTGGCACGCACGTTCATACGGGCCGGGAGGGCAGCGAAACGGCGCTTCAGGAATCGTAATCGCATACACACCACCATCCGGCATAGATTCAAGCTGCTTACGTAAAGCTAGAGTTTCAGTGCCGGCTTTCCATGCTTGCAGTATTTGGCCGCTGGCGTGGGCTTCAGGTAGACCTTCAATGCTCGCCATGTTCAGTTCAATGCCGGGAGAGAGCACTAATTTATCGTAGCTAATTTGTGAGCCATTAGAAAGCGTAATACTGCGCGCAGTCGTATCAATCTGGGTCGCCATCTCATGAATGATGCGTACGCCATGATTTTTTTCCAGCGTGGAGTATGGGCGGCTGATATCCGATAACTTACGGCTACCTCCAACCACTAAATTGGAGAGCGGGCAGGAAATAAATTCTTTGTTAGGTTCAATCAGAGTCACGTCTAGCTGATTCATCGATAACCAGCGTATGTATTTAGCGGCAGTCGCGCCACCGTAACCACCACCGATTACGACCACTTTAGCTCCGCGCATAGCGAACGCCGACACGCTGCCACCCAGCAGTGCCAGGCTAATACCGGCTTGTACAAAACTTCTACGATTCATCCTCATGACCTCAAGGTTGCTGGCTGGCGAAATAGCTAGCCAGTAACCGAATTTGTTCATCCGAATAGCCCTTGGCGAGCTGATGCATGATGGTGGCAGTACGAGTGCCCGATTTGAAGGCCAGCATTTGCTCAACAAAATAGTCGTTCTTCAGGCCCGCTAAGTTAGGGATGGAGCCATTCGGAATGCCTTTACCGGCCGTGCCGTGACAATTGGCGCAGGTCGCCGCTAGACTTTGCGTATAAAGAGTTTGTTGTTCGACGGCGTGCGAGGCGCCAGTTGTCATTAGGGCCAAGACCAATGCTAGTTTGATCAGTGGGTAGTGTTTCATGTACAGCTCCAGCGGGAGGATAGGGCGTGGCGGATAATCGTTTTACTAAGTATGGTGTATTTACGATCATCGAATGGACTGATTGTAACCGTAAATTCTTGCGCTGATATACTCAGCAAATTGGTTAATCCGGAGTCGTGAGACATGAAGAAAAAATTCTATTTACTACTTGCCCTTTGCAGTGTCACTAGTTGTGTTCATGCGGACTGGTCTCGTGTTGAGCATTCCTCCAAAGAGTTGAGTTTGTATGTTGATTCTGAGACGCGTCAGGATTCTGGTCGCGGAACCATCGTGCTGTGGCACTTGGTTGATTTCAAAGCAAATCAGGATTTTAGTGGCTCTCCTTATCGCTCGATCAAAGGGCAAGATGAATACGATTGCGAAAAAGGTATTCGGCGTGATGTATTCCATCTCTGGCATCAAGACAGCATGGGGGCCAGCACTATGGTGCATGCTGCATACAAACCGGGCCCTTGGACGACACCAGCGCAAGGCAGTGTTGAGCAGACACTGATGCGATTGGCATGTTCTAAATAGCTAAGGACCAGCATCGTTATGGCTGTTAGGAATTTCGTTGGACGTCTTCTTCACGCGCCGGAAAATTTTATTTCCGATGGGCTGATTGATGACATACGCGAGCATGGCTTAAATGCCGATCGCCGTGACTTTATTCGCAAAAGTTTTGCAGCCGCGAGTGCAGCGTTAGTGTCTGGTCATGCAGTCGCTGCTGCAGATCATCCCGGTGGTGATGGTGATCCAGCGATCTTAACGCTGCCTAAACATAGTACGTCGTTGGGTAACCCAGTGGCCCATCTGCCGTATGGTTTACCGTCTAAATATGAATCGAATTTACAGCGACGTGAGTCGCCCGGCTTAACGCGAAAACGTGAGAGTGGCGTAGCATTTACACCATTACAGGGGCTTTTCGGGATCATCACTCCTAGCGGTTTGCATTTCGAGCGACACCATGCAGGATGGCACGATATCGATCCGGCTTCGCATCGACTGATGATCAATGGTTTGGTAGCTAAACCTAAGGTTTATACCTTGGGCGATTTGATGCGTTTACCGTCTGTATCGCGCATGCATTTCATAGAATGCGGTGCAAATACCGCCATGGATTGGGCGTCACCCGCGTTACCTTCAGTGCAGTACACCCATGGCATGTTGTCGTGCTGCGAATTTACCGGCGTGCCTTTATCGTTGCTATTAGAAGACTGCGGCATTGATAAGCGCAATGCGAAATTTATTTTGGCTGAGGGCGCTGATGGCGCCAGTCTGACACGCACGATTCCAATTGAGCGCGCACTGGATGATGTCATCGTTGCTTGGGGCATGAACGGTGAAATGCTAAGACCAGAGAACGGCTATCCACTTCGATTAGTAGTGCCTGGCGCACAAGGCGTGAGTTGGGTGAAATGGTTGCGGCGTATTGAAGTAGGTGACGCGCCGTATGCCACGCGTGAAGAATCGACGCAATACACCGATGTGATGCCAGATGGTTTGTCGCGTCAGTATTCGCTCATCCAAGAATGTAAATCAGTCATCACCACACCGTCCGGTGGGCAGCGTTTACTGGAAAAAGGTTTCTATAACATCACAGGACTCGCTTGGTCCGGCCGTGGAAAAATTGATCGCGTTGATATCTCTGTCGACGGTGGTAAAAATTGGAAAACAGCGCGATTAGAATCGCCCGTACTTTCTAAATGCCTGACACGTTTTAATTTTGATTGGATATGGAATGGCAAACCAGCCATTTTGCAGTCACGCGCGATCGATGAAACAGGTTATGTACAGCCAAAACTGGCTGAATTACGTGCTGTGCGTGGTACGCGCTCGGTGTATCACAACAACGCTATTCAATCGTGGCGAGTCGAGGCAGCGGGTGGAGTGGTCAATGTTCAAATTTCTTGATCGCCTGTTTTTGCTGATATGTTTATGCGGCGTGCAAGCGCAGGCGCAAACGTATCCCTCAATTGGTCGTGCTGCGACAGTCGCTGAAATTGCAGCATGGGATAGCGATGTGCGACCTGACTTCCGTGGTCTGCCGGTAGGGTCGGGTAGCGTTAGTCAGGGCATGAAGGTGTGGGAAAAAAAATGCGCATCGTGTCATGGTGACTTTGCAGAATCACCCGCTGTTTTTCCACCACTGATAGGTGGTACTACTAAGGCTGATATCGAGCGTGGTCGTGCAGCAGGTTTGACGGCGGTAACAGAAAATTCTAAAACGACCATCATGAAGTTGGCGACTGTATCGACGTTATGGGATTACATACGTCGTGCGATGCCGTTCGATGCGCCAAAAAGTTTGTCGGTCAATGAAGTGTATGCGGCAACCGCTTATCTTTTACATTTGGCAGATATTCTTCCAGCCGATTTCACGCTGACAGAAAAAAATATCGCGCAGGCTCAGGCAAAAATGCCTAATCGCGATGGTATGAGTACCGCCCATGGCATGCTGGATGTGAAGGGCAAGGGCGATCTCAGTAGTCAGGCATGCATGAATGATTGTTACGTGAATGAGCAATCGTTAGTTGTGTTGCCTCCTTCAGTCAACGGTCTTAACGGTAATCTCGCTGAGCAAAATCGCAGCTACGGTTTAGTCCGAGGCTTGGACACTAGCATTAAGCGATAAATTGTCTGGCGCGCTGCGCTCTGCAGAAGGTGCCCTATCAGTGGCACAATGCAGAAAAATAATTGATGGAGAAAAAATTGGATCAGAGTCGGCGCGACGCTATGCGCATTGCCTCGGGATTGGCGATCGCCTTTAGTGCCGGTTTGCTAAAACCATCCGAAGTGTTCGCTGAAGTGACCGAGGCCGCAGAAGTCGCTTGGGGTTCAGACTGGAATGGCGCGGTCTACTCCGCCAAAAGTCTCGAAGCCTTTGTGATTGCCATGAGTGGCGATACTACAACCCCCAACACACCACGAACCGTGACTGAGCGCGGACGCGCTCCTGGTTTGAGCGAGGCGCCCAAAAATCAACTGATCATTGATGCGCCCGAGCTCGCCGAAAATGGCACCAATGTACCTGTCACAATCACCAGCAAAATTCCTAAAACAGATTTCATTGCGCTGCTAGCGGATTTAAATCCCAATCCCGTGTGTGTTGGCTTTCATGTTTTGCCCGATAACGAGCCATCGTATTCCGTTCGCATTAAGGTGGCTGAAACATCAGGAATAGTCGCTGTCGCGCGTTCAGAGGGGCGTTGGTATTACGCCATTCGCGACATCACGGTCATGATCGGAGGCTGCCTTGGGTGATCCTATGCGTGTGCGCGCTGTGCATAACAGCGGAGTTGTCGAAGTCAAAGTGTTGATGAAGCATCGTATGCTGAGTCGTTTGTCGTGGAGTCCGGAGGGTCAATTGATACTCCCACATTTCATACAAACCTTGCGTGGTACATGTAATGGTCGGCCTGTGCTGCATGTGCACTTTGGTGGATCGGTGGCGCGTGATCCCTATTTTTCCTTCAAATTCAAAGGCGGGAAGGTCGGGGACAAGGTAGAGATTAGCTGGGTCGATACCGAAGGCGATACTCGAACTGATGAAACAACTGTCACATAAGTTTTTCAACAAGCTGCGCCGCATCAAGTTTAACTTTGCTTATATCTCCAGAGGTGTATGAAAAAACCGTAAGTTCAATGTAAGTTGTAAAGTGGATGCCAAGTGGATGAGAAGCGGATTAGTAGTAGGCGCATAAAATCTTTGCTTGTACTAATTGACTCCCCAAGTCATTGATTTAGTTCACTTCGTTAGGAATTTTTCCTCGCCAATCAGTCGACGAACAATTATTTGATGCTGAGAGGCTTATTAAAGAGTTATCAACCAACTATCAATTTTGGCGTTTTTTTTGGCCTTGCTCGATTCGTTAAGTGCTGTGTTTAAATTTTAAAAATTTTGCGAAGTCAACAATGTTGGTGATGTATCAATAAAGTGCTAGGTGGGTTTTATTGATTTTGCTAAATAACGGTGCTATATAGACACATGCGTAAAAATTTCGTCCAAAAAAGCAACATTTTTGGGGCGAGCAAAGCCTACGCGGAAGTAAGGCGCCCATTGCAATTTCCCCAAGAAGGACATGCAATATGGTGACAAAGGGCAGAACAAATTGAGCTTAGCCCACTTAAAAAAATCTAATGAGAAATCATTGGCTTAAGATGCAGTGAAACCATGAGAAAGAGGAGAGTAAAACATGGCAATCAGTTTTAATCTGAACGGCTCGACGGTATCCGTCCAGTCCGAAGCGGATACCCCGCTGTTATGGGTAATTCGTGATGAAGTAGGTCTGACAGGTACTAAATTCGGATGTGGCGCAGCGCTTTGCGGTGCTTGCACAGTTCATCTGAATGGCACACCTATTCGCGCATGCCAAACTCCGGTTTCGGCAGTCGCAGGCAAGAAAGTCTCCACAGTTGAGTCGCTATCTGCTGATAACTCGCATCCACTGCAAAAAGCATGGATCAAGCATCAGGTACCACAGTGTGGTTACTGCCAGTCGGGTCAGTTGATGAGTGCAGCTGCGCTGCTCTCGAAAAACAAAAATCCGAGCGATGCAGACATCGACAACGCGATGAGTGGAAATCTGTGCCGTTGCGGCACCTATAACCGCATTCGCGCTGCAATCAAAGATGCCGCTGCTGAATTGCGTCGCGCTTAAGGTAGAGGAGACAAACAAATGACAACAAATCGTCGCGAATTTCTAAAAACGTCTGCAGTTGCTTCTGGCGTTGCCGTACTGGGCATGTATGTGCCAGGTATGGGTGGCAACGAAGCTAAAGCTGCGGGTTCCCTGCATACCCCTAACGTGTGGGTACACATTGCAGATGACAACTCCATTACGCTTCTCTCGCACATGTCAGAGATGGGTCAGGGCGTGCACACTGCTCTGCCTATGCTGATTGCAGAAGAGCTGAATGTAGACATCAATAGCGTTAAAGTAGCTACTGCTCCAGCGAATCCTGCTTACGTTAACGGCTTGCTCGGCGCACAGATCACAGGTGGCTCCACCTCGATCCGTGATGCATGGGAAAAGCTGCGTGTAGGTGGTGCACAAGTGCGCACCATGCTGGTTGAAGCTGCTGCTAGCAAGTGGGGCGTTGATGCTTCCACACTGACAGCGAACAATGGTGTTGTTTCCGGTGGTGGCAAGAGCGCAACCTACGGTGAACTCGCTTCCGCAGCCGCGGCGTTGCCAGTACCAAAAGACGTAAAAATCAAAGATCCTTCACAGTTCCGCGTGGTTGGTAAGCCAGCTAATCGTCTGGACACACCAGCTAAGGTCAATGGCACAGCCGAATTCGGTATCGATGCCAGAGTTCCAGGCATGGTGTACGCCTCGATCGAGCAGACTCCAGTTATCGGCGGTAAGCCAGTTAGCTTTGACGGCACTAAAGCCAAGTCTATGCCGGGCGTGATCGATGTAGTTCAGATCGCTGACGGCGTTGCTGTGGTGGCTGATACTTATTGGCACGCTTACAATGCGCGCAAAAAAGGTCTGACAGTCAAGTTCGAAGACGGCGCAGTAGGCGGTATGTCATCGGCTGGTATGTGGGCTGCTATCAAAAGCGCTGAGAAAGATATCAAAGCTATCAAGATTCGTCCTGATGTGGGTGATGCAGCCGGTGCTATCGCTGGTGCAACTAAAGTCGTTAAGGCTAACTACACCACAGCCATGATGGCTCACCAGCCGCTCGAGCCAATGAACATGATCGCTGATGTTAAAGGCGATAAATGTGATTTGACTGGCCCAACTCAGTTCCAACAAGGTGCACAAGGTACGGCAGCTGCTGTACTGGGCATCAAGCCAGAGAACGTCACCGTTCGTACTACCTATTTGGGTGGTGGTTTCGGTCGTCGTATCGAACTCGATTTCATTTCGCAAGCTGTTCAAGTATCCAAAGCTGTTGGCCGTCCGGTCAAAGTGCTGTGGAGCCGTGAAGACGACATGAAGCATGACTTCTATCGTCCAGCTGGCTTGAATCGTTTGGAAGCTGGTCTGGATGCTTCAGGCAATCCAGTTGGCGTGAAATTCCAGTTGACCTCGCAGTCGATCACACAGCGTGCCTTTGGTTTGCCAAAGAACACCCTGGATCCATTCATGGTCGAAGCGTCGGTTCCTCTGTATAGCGTTCCAAACACAGCGCATGACGTGATCATTCACGACACAGGCTATCGTGTCGGTTACCTGCGTGCTGTATCGCACACAATGAACTGCTTCGCTAACGAATCCTTCATGGATGAGCTGGCACATGCAGCAGGTAAAGATCCTGTGGCATATCGTTTGGGTCTGCTGGGCAATGAGCCACGCATCACCAACGTGCTGAAAATCGCAGCTGAGAAAGCTGGCTGGGGCCGTAAGCTGCCTAAAGGCCGTGCGCTGGGCGTTGCAATCATGGAAGGCTACGGTACTTACATGGCACAAGTGGCTGAAGTTTCGGTCACTGAAGGCAATGCTAAAGTGCACAAAGTCTGGGTGGTTAGCGATCAAGGCAACATGGTTAACCCTGAGATTGTTCGTCAGCAGTTGGAATCAGGCATCGTCTATGGTCTCTCAGGCGCTCTGTACACTGAGAACACCCTGGCAAATGGCCGCATTCAACAGGCTAACTTCAATGACTTCCCGCCGATTCGTCAGAATCAGGCTCCAGTGATTGATGTGACTCTGGTTGAAACAGCGAACAAGCCAGGTGGCGTAGGTGAGCCTTCCACTTCGCTGATCGGACCAGCTGTTGCGAACGCGATTTTTGCTGCAACTGGCAAGCGTATTCGTAGCATGCCATTGGCTAAGGGTTTGAAATCAGCCTAATAAAGTAGCGCGTTGACCGGCTCCCCTCCCGCAAGGGTGGGGAGCTTTTTTTTACTGGCTTCAAAAGTGATGTGTCATGGATAGTATTGACCTTGAAGTACTCAAGACGTGCAGCGATTGGATCGCCGCAGGTAAGCGCTGCGAACTCGTCACCGTCATTAAGACCTGGGGCTCTAGTCCGCGTCCTGAAGGCGCTACGCTAGGTATTTGTGATGATGGTCATGTCGTTGGTTCTGTCTCTGGTGGCTGCATCGAAGATGATTTGATTGATCGCGTTCGCAAAGAAGGTATTACGCGCACCCAGCCCGAAATCGTCACCTATGGCATTACCGCCGATGAGGCGCATCGTTTTGGTTTGCCCTGTGGCGGCACCATACAACTGGCGATTGAACCGCTCTCGGCGGAAAGCCAAATAACGGAATTAATAGAGCGACTGAGCAAAGGCGAGTTAGTTGCTCGGCGCGTTGACTTGCAAAATGGTGCGGTAACTTTAGGATCCGCTAAACCAGGAATGAGTTTGCAAGTATCGGAATCAGCACTGACAACCATTCATGGCCCGCGTTGGAGGCTGTTGATTATTGGTGCGGGTCAGTTGTCGCGCTTTTTAGCGCAGATTGCGGTGGGTATGGATTACTCAGTCACCGTGTGTGATCCGCGTGAAGAATATCGTGAAGGGTGGCATGTTGAGGGCGTGCAGGTAGTGCATGCTATGCCCGATGATTTAGTACTTGAGATGAAACTTGATAGCCGCTGTGCTGTCGTGGCATTGACGCACGATCCTAAGTTAGATGATCTTGCGCTAATGGAAGCGCTGAAATCAGACGCGTTTTATGTTGGTGCGATTGGTTCGCGTTCTAACGATGAAAAGCGTCGCGAGCGTCTGCTTGATTTTGATTTGACGCCTGCTCAGCTAGAGAAATTACACGGACCGATTGGTTTGTATATCGGTAGTAAAACACCGTCGGAAATCGCGATCTCGATACTCGCGGAAATGACCGCCGTTAAAAATGATGTTTTACTCCCTGAAGAAATGAAGGTTGGTAAAGCCAAGGCATCTGCTCAGCTTGAAGCAAGTCCTGATGCCTGCTTATATGATCCTAGCCAACGAATTGTCTGAACGTCCCGATACCCCCTGCGTAGCGGTATGTTCCACGACCTTCGACGATATATGTCGTGGTTGTGGTCGGACCGTGGTCGAGGTTGCCGAATGGGTATTCATGTCCACGGAGGATAAGGAAATCGTTTGGGAGCGGATACTCGCAGAGGGATATCCGCGCCGAAATTACTAAATTTACAATTAAAAGTCGTGTGGTATTGTATTTATATCCTAAGCATAAACATGTCTAGCTCCGTTTTTTATGTTTGCCGTGATTTGTTGATTGTTAGACTGGTAATCTTGTAATTCCATCGTCATAATCACGGCTTAAAGTAAAGCAGTGACTACATCTCTCAGCCCCTATTCCGCGAACGCGGCCTCTTCCATGAGCGCATCCCCCCCTGAAAGCCAGGCATCAAGCATGGCGCAATCCGGCTATACGCATGCGGCTAGCGACGCGAAATGGCAAGATTTTCTGTTTCACAAGATCACTTTACTTTTTGCAGCATTGGTTTTGCTGGTTCTTGTTGGAATTATGTTGTCTCTTATTGTTGGTGCATGGCCTGCTTTGCAGCATTTCGGACCAGGCTTCATTACCCGTATTGAATGGGATCCGGTTAATAATGAATACGGCGCGCTAATTGCGATCGCCGGTACTCTCATCTCGTCTACCATTGCTCTGCTCATTGCCTTTCCGATTAGTTTTGGTATTGCATTATTCCTCACAGAGATTTGCCCAGCATGGCTTAAGCAGCCTTTGGGAACAGCGATTGAGTTATTGGCTGGTGTGCCCAGTATTATTTATGGCATGTGGGGCTTGTTTATATTTGCCCCTTTATTCGCTGATCACGTGCAGCCCTTGCTGCAAAATGTTTTGGGCGACGTTCCGGTAATCGGTCAGTTGTTTCAAGGCCCGATGATGGGCATAGGCATGCTGACAGCGGGCCTTATTCTCTCGGTAATGATCATTCCTTTTATTGCCTCTGTGATGCGTGATGTTTTTGATACCTGCCCCGGCGTACTTAAAGAGTCAGCCTATGCGCTAGGTTGTACGCGCTGGGAAGTGGTGAGAAATATCGTGCTTCCGTACACACGTATAGGAGTTGTGGGTGGTGTCATGCTGGGCTTAGGTCGTGCGTTGGGCGAGACCATGGCGATTACGTTTGTGATTGGTAATGCCCATAAGTTGTCGTGGTCACTTTTTTCTGCGGGTAACAGTATTGCGTCGACCTTGGCTAATGAATTCGCTGAAGCAGAGGCTGGCTTGCATATGTCTTCCCTGTTTGCACTAGGGCTGATTTTGTTTCTAATTACTTTCATCGTTTTGGCGGCAGCTAAGCTAATGCTTCTAAAGATGAGTAAGGGCGAGGGAAGTAAATAATGTCAGCCGTCACACTCAAGCCGAATAACCCGATATACCGTCGCCGGTTAATCCAGCACCGAATTGGAATAATGCTGTCAATTTCTGCGATGGCATTGGGGATTTCGGCTTTGCTATGGATTTTAGCTGTACTGATCATTAATGGTTTTGGTGCGATCGATATCGATATTTT
>CAINAY010000354.1 GCA_903846425.1 uncultured Noviherbaspirillum sp. | reverse complement strand
CCCATGAATCGCGGTGTAGAAATTGATTCAGCGGTTGCCGATGGTGCGCAAGCGGTGATCTTGCCGCAGGTGACCTTTGGGATAGCAGTGCGTATGGCCGTGATGAGTATGTTGGCGGGTGCCTGATGGTCAATAGATTGCGCTTGAAAAGAAAAAATTAGCATGAGACTACATATTAAAAACGGACGCCTGATTGATCCGGTCAATCACATCGATGCACAGCACGATATTTTTATTGCTGATGGTCGCATTGCCTCCATTACGCAAGCACCTGCAGGTTTTGTGGCCGATCAAATCATCGATGCCAGCGGCTTAATCGTGTGCCCGGGTTTGGTTGATTTATCAGCGCGATTACGTGAGCCGGGTTACGAATACAAAGCGACACTTGAATCCGAATTGCAATCGGCATTAGCGGGCGGTGTGACGAGTTTGCTATGTCCACCCGATACCGACCCAGTACTGGATGAGCCGGGCTTAGTTGAAATGCTGGTGCATCGCGCACGTATTTTGAATCAGTCGCATGTGTATCCTTTGGGCGCGCTGACGGTAGGACTTAAAGGTCGCGAGTTAACCGAAATGGCTGAGCTTACCGAAGCAGGTTGTATCGGCTTTTCGCAAGCAGAGCAAACAATAGAAGACAGCACCGTGCTGATGCGTGCGATGCAGTACGCACAAACATTTGGCTACACCGTGTGGTTGCGTCCGCAAGATCCGCATCTGGGTAAAGGCGGTACAGCACATAGCGGACCATTAGCGTCGCGACTGGGTTTGTCAGGTGTGCCCGTTATTAGCGAAACGATTGCACTGCATACGATTTTTGAATTAATGCGCTCTACCGGTGCACGTGTGCACTTGTGTCGTTTGTCATCCGCAGCAGGTATTGCTTTGGTGCGCGCTGCAAAGGCCGAAGGCTTGCCGGTTACGTGCGATGTGGGCGCTCATCATGTGCATCTGACGGATAACGATATTGGTTTCTTTGATTCGAATGCACGCCTCTCACCACCATTACGCAGTCAGCGTGATCGCGATGCGATTCGCGCTGCGCTGATAGATGGAACCATCGATGCCATCTGTTCTGATCACACGCCGGTTGATGATGATGAAAAATTATTACCCTTTGGTGAAGCATCGCCCGGTGCGACAGGTTTGGAGTTATTGCTATCGCTTTCATTGAAATGGGCTGATGAGCAATTATCTGGTAACGACAAGCTATCGATCGCCATCTCTCGCATTTCTGCTGATGCAGCACGCGTTGCTGGTTTATCTGCCGGTGGTCTATCGATAGGTAGTGTTGCTGATGTGTGTGTATTTGATGCGGATGCACGTTGGTTAGTTAACGCGGCAGCCATTGTGAGTCAAGGTAAGCACACGCCTTTTCTGGGTTATGAATTACCGGGTCAGGTTCGACATACGATCGTCTCTGGTCGACTGGCTTATAGTCGCTAATGATGATGCCGGTATTGCCGTTATCCAGGCTTGGCCTGCATCTGTTTGTCGGTTTATGGAAAACCGCTGTGCTTTTTCCGTGGTTGGATGAGGCCGGTCGTAATCGTCGTATACAACGTTGGTCGCGTCAATTAGTCGAGATATGCGGCGTCAGCATGGAGCTGGATGCTGAGCGACAAGAACAACCGGTATCGCCTGCACTCATTATTTGCAATCATATTTCGTGGCTCGATATTTTTGTCATCAACACGATTCATCCTTGTCGCTTCGTCGCTAAATCCGATATACGTAGTTGGCCATTAATTGGTTGGCTGTGCCACAAAACCGGCACCATCTTTATCGCTCGTGGCAAGCAGAGTGATGTGCGACGTATCTATGCGGGATTAGTTAAAAGTATTCACGATGGTGAGCGCGTCGCTTTTTTCCCAGAGGGGACAACAGCATCGCAAGGCACTGTCTTACCGTTTCATGCGAATTTATTTGAAGCTGCGATTGAAGCGCAGGTACCGGTGCAACCTTATGCATTGCGCTATGTGGATGCGGATGGACAATTACATAACGCAGCTGATTTTATCGGTGAGATGACCTTCGTAGAAAGCGTAATTGCGATTGTAAAAAGTGGCGGTATAAAAGCTGAATTAATTCGATTACCTGCACTGCCTACGCAAGGCGCGCATCGACGTGAGTTAGCTGTGACAGCGCGAGAAATGATTGCCTCAGTGCTTGTACCAGCTAACATCCCAGCAACTACCCTGGCTGCTGATGTTGAGGGCAATCCACCTGCACCAGCAATCGATCGTGTAAGCGAAGCGCGCTGAGCTTACCGCCCCAGACACATCCTGTATCGAGTCCGATCACATTCGGTTGTAAAACGAGCCCGAGTGTTGACCAGTGACCAAAGACAATAGACACATCCTGACTTTGTCGATTCGGAACTTCGAACCAAGGTAAGTAATCACGAGGTGTGTGTCCCGGACCTTCCTTACTTTTAAATTCCATCTCGCCGTCTGCTGTGCAATACCGCAGGCGTGTGAGCGCATTCACGATGCAGCGCAGTCGGTCGTTACCCTGTAAATCATCGCGCCAGCGCAGCGGTTCATTGCCATACATGGCGCGTAAAAAAGTTAACCAGTGATCGCTGCGCAGCACCGCCGATACTTCACTCGCTAGTTCTAGTGTTTGTTGCGCCGTCCATTGCGGCAGTACGCCCGCATGAACAATTAAGTGGCCATCGGCCATCAGAGCCAGCGGTTGCTGTCGCAACCAGTCGAGTAGTTCATCGCGATCGGGTGCAGCGAGCAAGCTGTCTAAGGTATCCGAGCGGCTGGGCGCACGCAGTCCATGCGCAACAGCAAGTAAATGCAGGTCATGATTGCCCAACACCATCTGCGCGCGCTTGCCCATGGCGCGCAGTCGGCGCAGACAACCTAGGGAATCCGGGCCACGATTGACTAGATCACCGACGAAAATAAAGTGCGCGTCGGGCGACACTGAGAGCACGCGCTCAAGCAGTAGGTCGAGTTGCCCCGCGCAACCCTGTAAGTCACCGATAGCAAAGAGCGTCATTAATAGTTAAGCAAGTAAAGGGTTTTCGGGAATATGTCACGCATTCTATTTCCAACTCAGCTGAGTGGCTCCGTTAAAATGCAGGGTTAATTCAACAAAGTAGTTATTGAAACGATAAGGTAAGAGCATGATTCTCGTCACCGGCGGCGCTGGCTTCATCGGCTCCAATTTTGTGATTGACTGGCTAGCATCGAATGATGAGCCCGTCATCAACCTAGACAAACTAACCTACGCTGGCAATCCAGACAATTTTTCTTCACTGGATGGCGATCCACGTCATCATTTTGTAAAAGGTGATATCTGCGATCGTGAGTTGCTCAATCAGCTGATGGCACAACACAAGCCGCGCGCTATTGTGCACTTCGCTGCCGAGAGTCATGTGGATAGATCGATTCACGGCCCTGGCGATTTCATCAAAACCAATGTCGATGGCACCTTTAGTTTATTAGAAGCAGCACGCGCTCATTGCGCGGGCTTGTCCGATACTGAGCGAGCCGCTTTTCGTTTTTTGCATGTGTCGACTGATGAAGTGTTTGGAACACTCAATCCGGGTGATCCACCTTTTTCTGAAACGACACCTTACGCACCGAATAGTCCGTACTCAGCATCAAAGGCTGCTTCAGATCATTTAGTACGTGCCTGGCATCATACGTATGGCATGGCCGTATTAACGAGTAATTGCTCGAATAATTACGGCCCGCTGCAGTTCCCTGAAAAATTAGTTCCACTAATTATTGCTAATGCATTGGCAGGTAAACCACTGCCGATTTATGGTGATGGTCAGCAGGTGCGTGATTGGTTATATGTCGGCGATCATTGTAGTGCGATTCGCCGCATATTGACTGATGGCCAGCCGGGTGAGACCTACAACATCGGTGGTTGGAATGAAAAAGCCAATATCGATGTAGTGCATACCTTATGTGATTTGCTGGATGAACTGTCCCCTGCAAAGCAATCCTATCGTGAACAAATTACCTACGTTAAAGATCGTCCTGGTCACGATCGTCGTTATGCCATCGATGCACGTAAAACAGAGCGTGAACTCGGCTGGCGTCCAACCGAAACATTTGAGACAGGCATGCGTAAAACCGTGCAGTGGTATTTAGCCAATCAAGAATGGGTACGCAAAGTACAGTCAGGGGATTATCTGAAATGGATAGATCGTAATTACAGCCAACGTGCCGGAGGTGCAGCGTGAGCTCAGAACAAAAAAATAATCGTCGCGGCATCATCTTAGCGGGTGGCTCAGGTACACGTTTGTATCCTGTCACCATGGCAGTATCCAAGCAGCTCATGCCGGTGTATGACAAGCCCATGATTTATTACCCGCTGACCACGCTGATGTTAGCGGGTATCCGCGACATACTTCTGATTTCTACACCGCAGGATACGCCACGCTTCACGGATTTGTTAGGTGATGGCAGTCAGTGGGGCATCAATATTCAGTATGCCGTGCAACCTTCGCCCGATGGATTGGCGCAAGCCTTCATCATTGGAAAAGAGTTCGTTGGTAACCATCCTTCTGCGCTCATCCTTGGCGATAATCTTTTTTACGGCCATGATTTAGATGCACGCTTGCGCGCTGCCAATGCACGGCAAGACGGCGCAACCGTGTTTGCGTATCACGTTGATGACCCCGAGCGTTATGGTGTGGTGGGTTTTGATGATCAACGTCGCGCGATTAGCATCGAAGAAAAGCCTAAGCAGCCGCAATCGAATTACGCCGTCACGGGTTTGTATTTTTACGATCAACAGGTGTGTGATATCGCTGCCAATATCAAACCTTCTCCGCGCGGTGAGTTAGAAATTACCGACGTCAACCGAGTCTATCTCGAGCAACAGCAACTGCAAGTCGAGTTGATGGGGCGTGGTATGGCATGGCTGGATACGGGTACGCATGAATCATTATTGGAAGCGGCGCAATTTATCGCCACTCTGGAAAAACGTCAGGGTCTGAAAGTCGCGTGTCCGGAAGAGGTGGCCTATCGCAAGGGCTATATCAACGCTGCTCAAGTAGAAAAACTCGCTGAGCCACTGAAAAAAAATACCTACGGCCAGTATTTGCTGCGCATGTTGAAAGAAAAGGTGTATTGATCTTATGAACGTGATCAAGACGGCGATACCGGATGTGATGATCATTGAACCGAAAGTGTTTGGTGATGCCCGTGGATTTTTTTACGAGAGTTTCAATCAGCGTCAGTTTGAAGAATTGACGGGCGTCTCTCCCGTGTTTGTTCAAGACAATCATTCGCGTTCGGCGCGAGGTGTTTTGCGCGGCTTGCACTACCAAATGCAACAGACCCAGGGAAAATTAGTTCGTGTGACTTCGGGTGAAGTGTTTGATGTGTGCGTCGATCTGCGCCGTAGCTCGCCGACCTTTGGGAAATCGGTGTCGGTTATTTTGTCTGCCGAAAATCATCGACAATTTTGGGTGCCGCCCGGATTTGCTCATGGTTTTTTAGTCACTAGTGATAGCGCAGAATTTTTATACAAGACCACCGATTATTACGCTCCAGAATACGAGCGCTCCTTATTATGGAATGACCCTGCGCTGGGCATAGAGTGGCCTTTGCAGCAAGAGCCACTGCTCTCCGTTAAAGATAAAGCGGGAGTGCCTCTCGCTTCTGCCGAAGTATTTGCATGAAAATTCTCGTCACCGGCCGCAATGGTCAAGTAGGCGGCGCGCTACAGCACGCCTTAGTCGGTTTGGGTGAGATCGTCACCTTGGATCGTACGCAATTCGATTTATCGAATCTAGATTCAATGCGTGACGTGATCCGTACCATTCGTCCGAATCTTATTGTGAATGCGGCCGCCTATACCGCCGTAGATTTGGCTGAGACGGATGAAGCGATGGCCTACCGCATTAATGCCGAAGCCCCAGGTGTGATGGCTGAAGAAGCCAAGCGTCTTGGTGCGAGCCTCATTCATTATTCGACCGATTATGTGTATGACGGCGGTAAATCGGGCGCATGGCTAGAAACCGATGCGACCGGACCCTTATCTGCGTATGGGCGTAGCAAACTGGCGGGCGAGCAAGCGATAGCTGCGGTTGGATTACCGCATCTGATTTTGCGCACCAGTTGGGTGTATGGATTGCATGGAAAGAATTTTTTATTGACGATGTTACGTCTTGCGCAGAGTCGGCCTGAGCTTTCTATTGTTAGTGATCAGATAGGTGCCCCGACCTGGAGCGTTACGATTGCTGAAGCCACTGCAAGTATTATAAAAAAATTTCCAGACCTTGCCGCTGTTGAGCATTTAAGTGGCATTTATCATTTGTGCGCGCGTGGACAAACCAGCTGGTTTGGTTTTGCAGAAAAAATTTTCGCGCATTCATTGATACAACAAAAACCCAAGCTTCACCCTATAACCACCGCGGATTATCCTACGCCAGCAGTGAGGCCGAAAAATTCTGTCATGAATACGGATAAATTCGAGCAGAATTTTGCGGCCCTACCGACGTGGGATGCAGCGCTCGGCGATTGCCTGCAGCGCATTCCCACTGAAGCGCCCAAATTACTTAAAGCGAACTAACATCATGGTAAATAGCAACGCAAGTAACGCATCATTGACCCCCGGTATTTTCAAGGCTTACGATATACGTGGTGTGTTGGATAAAACGCTGGATACGAACATCGCTCGTCAGATCGGTCAGTCCTTTGGTAGTGCAGCTTTAGAAAAAAATGAAAAGACCGTGGTCATCGGTCGTGATGGTCGTTTGTCTGGCCCCTCGCTATCGGCAGCGCTAGCTGAAGGCTTGCAATCCACTGGTGTGAATGTAATTGATGTAGGTATGGTTGCCACACCCATGCTGTACTTTGCGACTTACGCTCTGGGAGCGGCCAGTGGAATTATGGTCACCGGCAGTCATAATCCGCCCGACTACAATGGTTTTAAAATGGTACTCGCTGGTGATGCTATTTATGGCGAGACCATACAGCAGTTGTATCAGCGCATACTCGCGCATCGTTTTTCTCAGGGTGCAGGTAGTTATCGCGAGCATGATGTTCGTGCTGCGTATCTCGAGCGAATTATTAGCGATGTAAAAATATCGCGTCCTATGAAAATCGCCGTTGATTGTGGCAATGGCGTTGCGGGTGCCGTCGCAGGTGATTTATATCGTGGCATGGGTTGTGACGTTATCGAATTATTTTGCGATGTCGATGGGAATTTCCCCAATCATCATCCTGATCCTGCCCATCCTGAAAATCTGCAAGATTTAATTCATACACTCGCCACCACCGATGCAGAGCTTGGTTTGGCGTTTGATGGTGACGGCGATCGTTTGGGTGTCGTTACTAAAGATGGTCAAATCATTTTTCCCGATCGACAGCTCATGCTGTTCGCTCAAGAAGTGCTGTCGCGCAATCCCGGCGCACCTATTTTGTATGACGTCAAATGCAGTAAGCACGTGGCAGCGGTGGTCAAAGCAGCGGGTGGTCAACCATTGATGGGTAAGACAGGCCACTCCTTAGTTAAAGCGCGTATGAAAGAAACGCAGGCGCCTTTAGGTGGTGAGATGAGCGGCCATGTATTCTTTAAAGATCGCTGGTATGGATTTGATGATGGTTTATATGCCGGTGCGCGTTTGTTAGAAATTTTAAGTAAGTTGGCAGATCCGAATGCGACACTGAATGCCTTGCCTCAATCAATTTCAACACCTGAATTACAAATACAGTGCGCCGAGGGTGAAAATCATCAATTGGTAACGCGCTTGCAAAAAGAAATTAGCTGGCCTGGATCAGAGCAAGTGCTAACGATTGATGGTGTACGTGTTGAATACAGTGATGGTTTTGGTTTGGTGCGTGCATCAAACACTACGCCAGTACTGGTGCTGCGTTTCGAAGCCGAAAACGAAACAGCACTCAAACGCATACAACAGTCATTGGCGCAGGCAATCCACGCAGTAAAGCCCGATGCTGTGCTGCCATTTCAGGCTTAATGATCGCTTTGTCACTCCGTATTTATTCTGCCTGCTGGTGGTTAGCGCTACCTTTAGTACTATTCAGGCTGTGGTGGCGTGGGCGTAAAGAAGCCGGTTATCGGCAACATATTTCTGAGCGTCTCAGCTTATCTAACGCTGATTTTTCATCACCACTGATTTGGGTTCATGCCGTTTCTGTTGGCGAAACGCGCGCTGCAGAGCCACTGATTCATGCCTTACTAAAAAAATACCCGCAGCATCACGTGTTGTTAACGCATATGACTCCCACCGGTCGTGCGACAGGGGCAGCTTTATTTCATAACGAGCCACGCATTTCTCAGTCCTACATTCCGTATGACGCGTTGAGTTTGACGCAGCGTTTCATTTCAAAAATCAATCCCAGTATTTGCGTATTGATGGAAACAGAAGTGTGGCCCTCATTAATAGATTCATGCAGCAAAGCGGGCATACCCATCGCTTTGATTAATGCGCGTTTGTCTGCACGCTCACTCAAACGGGCGCAATGGTTTGATGGCTTGCTCGGTGATGCGCTTCGTAAGATTACTGTAGTGATCGCACAAACACAGGGCGATGCGGAACGTTTGCACGCACTAGGAGCGCGAACGATCATCGTTGCAGGTAGTCTCAAATTCGACATCACTCCACCGGAAGCCATGCTGGCGATGGGTAATCAGTGGCGTCAACAAATCGGTGATCGTCTTGTTCTTTTGTGCGCCAGTACGCGCGAAGGCGAGGAGGCATTGGTATTAGATGCGTATATGGCGGCGACGCTTGATCCTCGTGTGTTGGTGATCATGGTGCCACGTCATCCGCAACGTTTTGACGAAGTCGAGCGAATGCTCGAAGCACGAGGCTTACGCTGGCAGCGACGTTCACAATTGACGACAGAGCATGTGCCTGCAAGTACTCAGATACTGCTCGGCGATACTATGGGTGAGATGTTTGCTTACTATGCCGCCTGTGATGTGGCTTTTATTGGTGGCAGTTTGTTACCCCTAGGCGGACAAAATCTGATTGAAGCTCTGTCCTGTGGCAAACCAGTGTTAGTGGGGCCGCATACGTTTAATTTTAAACAGGTGACTGCAGATGCCATTACCGTGGGTGCTGCTATCCGGGTGCCAGATGCACAGCATATTTTTTCATGTCTGAGTGAATTAGATGCTCAGTCGCGGGACTATCAAGTCATGTCCGACGTGGCGATTCAGTTTTGTGTCCAACATCAAGGCGCAACTGCACGAACTCTCAAGTTGTTATCGCCTCAATTGAAATGACTACAAATAAAAATGACTAAAAAAAATGCCAGTCGGTTGACTGGCATTTTTATTTTGTTTACTAACAAAGAGAGCT
>CAINAY010000353.1 GCA_903846425.1 uncultured Noviherbaspirillum sp. | reverse complement strand
CGCCGGCGATCTCATTAATTTTTTGCTCGAATTCAAGCGGATGATGAATCTGCAAACCGCGAGCGTCCAGTATCCAACAGCCATTGTCGGTAACATAAGGCTTGCCCTCTTTCATACGAAGTTCGGGCTGAGCGCCCAGCGCAAGCAATTGCCGAACGACGGCTTTCTCTGCCATCGGTATCACTTCTACCGGTAATGGGAATTGACCCATCACGTCGACGAGTTTGGATTCATCAGCAATGCAAATAAATTGATCGGCGACAGAGGCGACAATTTTTTCTCGTGTCAAAGCACCACCGCCGCCTTTAATCATTTGACCTTGATGATTGATTTCATCTGCACCATCCACATACACCGATAGTTTGGTCACATCATTCAAATCAAATACGGTGATCCCGTGAGACTTCAGTCGGTTAGCCGTCGCTTCGGAGGATGCAACCGCACCTCGAATTCGATCGCGGATTTTGCCTAGTTCATCGATAAAAAAATTCGCTGTTGAACCCGTGCCAACCCCAATAATTTCGCCATCTACTACGTAATCAATTGCTGCGCGTGCGACTGCTTGCTTTAGTTCATCCTGAGTCATGAGGGCCACCATGGTGCGAGAAGCCTGCATTTTAGCGGATGACGGCCCAAGGACCTTAAGCAATGCCCTTAAGCGCGAATTAAACGGGGGCTGCATTGGTTGCCAAATACTGAGCCAGTGACATTTTGTCGTGCAGATTCAACTTGCGGTACAAATGCGCTAGCTGATTACGCACGGTGTGATGAGAAACGCCTAGTTCTCGTGCAATTTGCTTATGGCTCATTCCTGCGGCGAATCGTTTTGCCACCACAAACTCTCGTGGACTCAGTATTTCCATCGCCCCCACCGGACGTATACGACAACTCAAACTGCCATTCTGGCGATGCAAACTGATTTCAATTTGGGTTCCGCGAAATGTTTTACCCGACATCAAAATTTCCATCACCTGCGGTGGAATACGATCGGGTGCGCTCTCAGGCCACTCGCGCTCCAACAAATCAAATAAACGCTGATCGCCTATTTCTATCTGACCCTCGGTTGTAATCAAACACGATGCAATGGCATGGGACTTATCGCGCTGCGTATTACGTTCGTAAACCCGACTACGATTAATCGCTAAGGCACGCGAGAGATGAATCCACAATCCATGCAGACAGGCGGCATCCGCAACCGCAAAGCGTATATCGTGCTTGCGATACAGCACAATCCAGCGTGCGGGAGCGACGCGCTTAGGATCGTCACCATGGACCATCAGATGGCACAAGCCTAACTCTTCAGCAAGATTACGCGTAGCGGATAGTTCTTTAGTGTGCGTCTTTTTGCCATCGCGGCTCTTGCGATACAGCTCGCGCACGCCGCCGCGCTCGGGAGAAAAAGGAGCATCACGAAATCCGCGCGCAACAGGATCATTGGCAAAACGCGAGCCGGCATCACCCGTTGAGCCTGTCGTCGAAATAATGGTCTCAGGTACGGTTGCGGTGGGTGCTTCCATCGAGGACTCGAGCAGCGCCAAGGTATTTTTTTGCGAACCCTCGCCAGTACCAAAGATGGCTCCGTCAAAACGTATCCACATTTGGAGCAAATTAATTGCCTGCGTTAGAAATTGATCGGGCGCGGCGTATTCAGCCAACGCATACATGTCCCTGACTGTGCTTGAAAATGCTTGCAAGATGACCTCCCCATTTGCTCAAAAAAACATCACTGGATAATCGAGCTACGTATTAATTACCTTTTAAACAACATTTAGTTTAGTAAATTAATAACTAAAAAGCTGCAATTTTCGAACAAAGTGTTGTTAATCGCACAAATAATTCAAAAACAGGGGCTGAAATGGAGTTTCTTAGGGGTAATTTGGTGAGGTTTGAGCTGACACAAGACGAAGAAAGCCTGAAAAGGCTCCAATGGGTGGGCTTCTGGTTGCGATAATCACGAACCAACAGCAAGAATTGTCGGAAATT
>CAINAY010000352.1 GCA_903846425.1 uncultured Noviherbaspirillum sp. | reverse complement strand
TCGGTATGCCCTGCGCTGCTTTGCAACCCCTGTCGAAACCAGGTCGCCCCCAATAACAGCTTCGTCATTGTAGACTTCATCTATGGGCGGCGCGAGAAAATTCAAGTACGTGTGATCAAAGTCACTAAATCAAGTGGATGTGAAGCGATGATGTCGGCCAACCAGTCGGCGGGTTCGGTATGGCCACAATATCCCCAGGCTGCTGCAATGGTGGGCATACCGGCAGCCTGGCCTGCTTGAATATCGCGCAGATCATCGCCAACGTACCAACAATCTTGTGGTGTTATTTGCAGTTGACGTGCTGCTTCGAACAAAGGTTCGGGATGGGGTTTGGCATGCGGTGTTGTGTCACCCGAGATAACGCAGGCGGCATGCTGCAATCCGATTTTTGGAACCAGCGCATCGGTATACAGCGCGGGTTTGTTAGTCACTATGCCCCACTGCATTCCACGCTCAGTAATTTCTACTAGTAGTTGATTGACGCCATCAAACAGTACCGTGTGATTTGCAATGGCGGCTGCGTAGTTTGCCAAAAATTCGGTTCGCATATCGTCATATAAAGCATGGCCCGGTGCTATGTCGAACGCAGCACCAATCAAGCCGCGCGCACCAGCAGAAGCGAGTGGTCGCAGTATCTCGAAAGGTGTTTCATCGAGCGCACGGTCGGTGCGCATTTTATTCACAGCCGCTGCAAGATCGGGAGCGGTGTCAGCGAGTGTGCCATCAAGGTCAAACAATAAAGCACGTGGCAATGATGGCAGCTTGGACATGAATAACGACGATCAGTTGGGTTTACTACAAGCCATCAGATAGTTGACGTCGGTATCGTGATTGAGCGAGTAAATTTTTGTAAGAGGGTTGTAGGTCATGCCTTTGAGAGCCTGCACTTCTAAATTAGCGTTACGCGCAAATTGCGAGAGTTCGGCAGGCTTGATGAATTTCGCATAATCATGTGTGCCACGAGGAAGCAGACGCAGCATGTACTCGGCACCAATAATGGCAAACAAGTAGGATTTTGGATTGCGATTCAAGGTCGAAAAAAATAATCGACCACCGGGTTTAACTAATGTCGCGCAAGCTTGAACGATGGCCGATGGATCGGGCACATGCTCGAGCATTTCCATGCACGTTACAACATCGTATTGACCCGCTTCACGAGCGGCCAAGGCCTCAGCAGCGATCAGTTCATAGCTGACTTGAACTTCTGATTCAAGGCTGTGTAGTTCAGCTACTTTGAGTGCTTTTTCAGAGAGATCAATGCCTTTGACATTCGCTCCTTTTTTTGCAATCGCTTCTGCCAGGATGCCGCCGCCACAGCCAACATCTAAGACACGTTTACCGGCCAGTAGGGCAAGTGCATTAATCCATTCCAATCGGAGTGGATTGATTTCATGCAGGGGACGAAATTCAGATGTGGGATCCCACCAGCGGTGAGCCAGATCACTGAATTTTTGGAGTTCTAATGGGTCGGCATTCATAACCGGCATGATAGCTGAAACCGGCCATGTGCTTTCGACAGGCAATAAAAAGCCCCCGCAAGCGGGGGCTTAGTACATCACTGATTGCTGTTAGCGTTCAGTAATTATTTTTTGCGTGAGCCGACGACTTCAACTTCAACACGACGATTTTTTGCACGACCATCACGTGTTTTGTTGCTTGCTACTGGAGTGCCTTCGCCTTTACCAGCGGTAAAGATACGATCTGCAGGAATGCCTTTTGATACCAAAAAGGCCTTGACTGCATTAGCACGACGCAAAGAGAGTTTGATGTTGTAAGCATCTGAACCAACTGAGTCAGTATGGCCAGTCGCAACAACGACTTCGATATCAATGCCCTGCAGTTTAGAAGCCAAATCATTCAGCTTGGTTTTACCAGCAGGCTTGAGTACTGATTTATCAAAATCAAAGAAGGTATCGGCTTCGAAGGTGATTTTTTCTGATGATGGAACAACCGCGACTGCTGCAACTGGAGCTACAGCTGGAGTTGCGGTATCTGCTGTAGGACCGGGTGCCGTATCAACATACGGCGCGGGTGCTGGTGCTGGCAGTGGCGTTACCAAGGGTATAGCGGCTTTTTTAAGCATGCCATCACAACCTTCAACCGCATCTGCAGGCGTCCAGAAGCCGGTGTGCCAGCAGAGGCCGAAGTTACTTTTGACTACGCCGTTTTGAGAATCGGTCAAGTATCCTTTTTTTGGAGCGTTGTCAGCGGCAAAGACAAGCGCGCTCATTGAGGAAAGCGCTAGAAGGATGGCTAGATTGCGCAAGGTGCGTTTCATTTTGGTTCCCGTGTTGGTTGAGCTGTATTCGTCGGGGGCAGCTAAAAGTAGAGAATGCTGGTCCATTTCCCGAACTAAGCATAATTTTACTGCTATTTATTAGCATTAGCCCAAGAAGTCTGCCAATTTAGTGAGTTATTGACACTAACAAAAGAAACAACAAACCCATCGCGGAAATGATTTTTCGCTCCCAATGAGCATCCTCGGGCGAGATCTGTCCGACTGCTTGGGCGGGTCGGAATGAGCTTTTCCCGGGGAGTGAGGGCATTATTCTCTGGCTCGGGCGGTCACAACTTCTATATCTACGCGTCGATTCATGGCGCGTCCCGCCTCGCTTGAATTGCTCGCTATAGGTTGTGAGCCGCCGCGTCCTTCAGTAAAGATTTTTTCATTGGGTATACCTTTGTTGCTGAGATAGTCAGCCACGGCTCGTGCACGTTTCTCAGAAAGTTGTTGGTTATATGCCTGAGTGCCCATTGAGTCTGTATGGCCCAAAGCCACTACGACCTGAACAACGCCGTCCATTAAGCGCGCAGCGAGTAAATCCAGTCTTTGCTTTCCCTCATTTTTTAGAGTGGTTTTATCAAAATCAAAGAGCGTTTCAGTATCAAAGCTAATTTTTTCAGAGGCATCTTGTGTTCCGGTTGAAACAATCGCTTGCTCTGGAACTGCGTCGGTTTCTGTTGGTGATGTGGCTAATTCTTCGGGCGCTTCAGCCGGTGAAGTAATCGGCAATGCCTTGGCCATGACTCCATCACAGCCGACTAGATTGGCTAATGCAGGAGTCCAGATACCTGCGCGCCAACATTCTCCCGCGCCGCCTCGAACTGTGTTTCCAGCCGAGTCGGTCAAATAAGCTCCGCTGTTGCTGTTATCAGGAGGGGAAGTGGTTACATCATCTGCAGATGCACTCGCTAAAGTAAAAGAAATCAGTATCAGAAAGATATGTGAACGCTGGCCCATGGGTATGTCTCCTTGCTGTGTGCGTGCTGAGCGAAATTGCAATTCGACTAGTCTGACACTCGCACACAGGAGGGTTTTGGTGCTAATCAAACGCTGGATAGGGGGTTCGTAATCTTGGTGCGGTATAGGTTAGTTTTAGTTGCGGCCAGACTTCTTTAAGAGGGGTCCGCGTGGTAAAATTTCATGTTCAGAAAAGAGCAGTTGCGACTGCTCAATATCGCTAGTGAAACCACACGATTTTCCTTGTGTTTTCATAAAATAGTCCGTTCAAATTTCTTAAATTATCAGCCTGCCAATGGATCAGTTCGCCAAAGAGACCATCCCGATTTCCCTCGAAGAAGAGATGCGCAAGAGTTATCTCGATTACGCCATGAGCGTGATCGTCGGTCGCGCATTACCTGATGTGAGGGATGGACTCAAGCCAGTACATCGCCGCGTGTTGTTCGCGATGCATGAAACTAACAATGTTTGGAATCGCCCCCACGTCAAATGCGCGCGCGTGGTGGGTGAAGTCATGGGTAAATATCACCCGCACGGCGATCAGGCGATTTACGACACGCTAGTGCGTATGGCGCAGGATTTTTCTTTGCGCTACACGCTGGTCGATGGTCAGGGAAATTTCGGATCGATCGATGGCGACAACGCCGCTGCGATGCGTTACACCGAGTGTCGTCTCGATAAAATTGCCAGCGAATTGCTGGCCGATATCGACAAAGATACCGTTGATTTTGTACCCAATTACGATGGCAAAGAAAAAGAGCCTTCCGTATTACCTACTCGCATACCGAATCTGTTAATCAACGGTTCATCGGGTATTGCCGTGGGTATGGCAACAAATATCCCACCTCACAACATTACCGAAATCATTAATGGTGCTTTGCATGTATTGCAGACGCCTCAGTGCACCGTCGATGAATTGATAGAAATCATTCCTGCGCCTGATTTCCCTACGGCAGGAATCATCTACGGGGTGTCAGGTGTGCGTGATGGTTATCGCACCGGTCGCGGGCGCGTGGTGATGCGCGCTCGTACGCATTTCGAAGAATTACGTGACAACCGCTCCTCAATCATCGTTGATGAGTTGCCCTATCAGGTCAATAAAAAATCCTTACTTGAACGCATAGCAGAGATTGTTCGCGATAAAAAATTAGACGGCATCTCTGACATCCGCGATGAATCCGATAAATCAGGCATGCGCGTAGTTATCGAGTTAAAACGCGGTGAAGTTGCTGAGGTTGTTTTAAACAATCTGTACAAACAGACGCAACTACAAGACACCTTTGGCATGAACATGGTGGCGTTGGTTGATGGGCAGCCTAAGCTCTTGAACCTAAAGCAAATGCTGGAATGCTTCTTGTCACATAGACGTGAAGTGGTCACGCGTCGTACGGTTTTTGAATTACGCAAAGCGCGTGACCGTGGTCATGTATTGGAAGGTCTTGCTGTAGCGCTGGCGAACATTGATGAATTCATCGCATTGATCAAAGCTGCTCCGACTCCGCCAGTAGCTAAAGCTGAGCTGATGGCGCGTTCATGGGATTCGTCAGTGGTGCGTGAAATGCTAGCGCGCACAGGTGCTGAAAACGCCGGTGGCATTGAATCCTTCCGCCCTGAAAATCTGCCACGTCATTATGGTTTGCAATCTGATGGCATGTACAAATTGTCGGATGATCAGGCGCAGGAAATTTTGCAGATGCGTCTGCAACGGTTAACCGGTCTTGAGCAAGATAAGATTGTTAACGAATACAAAGAAGTGATGGAGCAGATCGCAGATCTGTTAGACATTCTGGGTCGTCCAGATCGTGTGACCACCATCATTAGTGATGAGCTGATCGCCGCTCGCAACGAATACGGCGAGGGCAATAAAGATAAACGTCGCTCGACCATAGAAATTAACGCGACTGATCTGGGTACGGAAGATTTGATAACACCTCAGGATATGGTGGTTACGCTTTCGCATTCGGGTTATATGAAATCACAACCCTTGTCAGAGTACCGTGCGCAAAAACGCGGCGGTCGTGGCAAGCAGGCAGCGGGCACTAAAGACGACGACTGGATCGAGCAGCTCTTTATTGCGAATACCCACGATTACATACTGTGCTTCTCGAACCGAGGCCGTATGTACTGGCTCAAAGTATGGGAAGTGCCGCAGGGCTCACGTACCTCTCGCGGTAAGCCAATTGTGAATATGTTCCCGCTCCAAGAAGGCGAGAAAGTCACTGTGGTGTTGCCATTGTTTGGTGAGGACAGCAAATTCCCTGAAGATCGTTATGTGTTTATGGCGACATCGCATGGTGTCGTTAAAAAGACGTCGCTGTCTGATTTCAGTAATCCTCGTAAGGCAGGCATCATTGCCGTTGATTTGGATGACGGTGATTTCTTAATCGGTGCCTCGCTGACAAACGGTGGCAATGATGTGATGCTGTTCTCCGATGCAGGTAAAGCGGTTCGCTTTGATGAAAACGATGTGCGTCCTATGGGTCGTACAGCGCGCGGTGTGCGCGGCATGAACCTCGATGAAGGTCAGCTCGTCATCGCGATGCTAGTGGCGCAGACCGAGCAACAATCCGTTTTAACGGCGACCGAAAATGGTTACGGCAAGCGTACGCCGATTACGGAATACACACGTCATGGTCGTGGTACCAAAGGCATGATTGCGATTCAAACGAGCGAGCGTAATGGCAAAGTCGTTGCGGCAACGCTAGTTGAACCGACCGATGAGATCATGATGATTACGACCGGTGGTGTATTGATTCGCACGCGAGTATCTGAGATTCGTGAAATGGGTCGTGCTACCCAAGGCGTGACTTTGATTGCGGTTGAAGATGGAACGCGATTATCTGGACTTCAGCGAATAGCCGAAAGCGATGCAGAAGATGTAGTTTTGGATGACGCGGTTTCGGATGACGCAGTTTCGGGTGAGGATGACGCAGGCTGATCTGCGTATCCTCGGCGCCTGTTGGCGATAGTTGACGGTACCTTATCGGCGATGAAAAAAACAAAGGCAACCAGCCATGAGTGATGACAAACTCAAACCTTTGCGTGAACAGATTGATGCTCTGGATGCGCAATTACTGACCCTGCTCAATGAGCGCGCAAAAGTCGCTCAGCAGGTCGGTCACGTTAAGGCAGAAACCAATGCGCCGGTATTTCGGCCTGAGCGCGAAGCACAGGTCTTGGCGCGTGTAGCTAAGAACAATCCTGGGCCACTGCATTCCTCTGATTTGCAATCTATTTTTCGTGAAGTGATGTCGGCATGTCGTGCCCTTGAAAATCGCGTCACGGTTGCTTTTCTTGGTCCAGTG
>CAINAY010000351.1 GCA_903846425.1 uncultured Noviherbaspirillum sp. | reverse complement strand
GTGGCACGTTATGCCCAAGCGCTTCTGCCATACGAGGTTTATAGATAGCCGACCGAACTACTATGCCAACGCGGGTACGGGTTAATAGAAGGTAGATGAGCGCGAACATGCCGATGGCAACGCCACCCATGATCAGCCGATAGAACGGGTAATCAGCACCACCGATACGAAACGCAGCGAAGTCAAGCGACGCGGGTATCCTGTAGTCGATTGGAAAATTCCCAAAGAACAGCTTTACCAGCTCAGCGATGATGAACGACAAACCGAAAGTCAACAGCAATTCATGCGCGTGACCATAGCTGTGTACCCGTCGTAAAAAAAATCGTTCGACCACTACGCCAACCGCACCTACTAAGAGGGGCGCACCAATCATGGCCATACCGAAACCAATTAAGGGCGTCAACGTGTAGGCAAAGTAAGCACCTAGCATGTAGAAAGATGCATGCGCAAAGTTCAATACGCCCATCATCCCGAAGATGAGTGTCAGGCCGGCGGACACCATGAACAGCAGCAGTCCATAGATAGCGCCATTGAGTAGCGAGACAATGAAATATTCCATGCAACCTCAGTTGGGCATTGCGAACGTTTACAAGGCAACCGAATCGGTGAGTCGGCACAAAGCTATGGCGTTTATGTCGGCCGTTGCATTTTGCATGCGGCCTGCACAGGTGTTGCGGCCTGATCACCAGTCAAAACCATGATTGGTTTGAATCCAAGAGCCGTACCGTCGACCTTGTACTTGGCGTCATTGCTGACCACGCTAACCACCACTGAAACCAGCGCTTGGTGATCTGCGGCACGCATGCGAAGTTCACCCATGGGTGTTTTGAACTTGGTATTTTCAAGAGCGAGTGCCCAGGCATTGACGTTAAGATTGTTCGCTTGCGGCTTTACCGCTTTAAGTGCTTCGCCGAACATTAGAATCCCCTGTACCGCCTGCCCTTCAATGAAAGCCGGATAGTGACCAGTCTTGGCCTTGTAGTCCTCGGCGAACTGCTCACCTTCCTTGCCACCAGCTTCGGCATTGAATAGATGTGCAATGTAATGACCCGTAGCGGCATCGCCCGCATTGGCAAGATTGCCCGGCTGATCCAAGAATGTGGTGCCAAAGCGTGCCTTCAGTCCGCTAGCCTTGGTAGCCTTCATTAGCAGCAACAGATCGTTCGACCAGTTGCCGGTAATGACAGTATCAACATTCGCAGCAACTATCTTTGAGACATATGGGGAAAAATCCTGAATCTTGTTCACGTCATGCAAGGTCTTTTCAACAACTTTGTAGCCACCAACAGACGCGTATTCAGCAATCGCGTTTTCAATGTCCTGTCCCCAGGAATAGTTCTGGTTGATCGAATAAACGCGTGTACCGATGACCCCATCTTTCTTCATCGCACCTACTAGAGCTTTAATACGGATTTGTGCATTCGAGCTAAACCGAAAATTGTGGAAATGGCATTTCTCACCCGTCAGCTCGTTCGCTTCTGCACCCAAGTTCAGCAATACGACCTCCTTACCCGGATTGCGAATGTTGTACTTGCGAATATCATCAGTCAACTGACCGCCTACAGCAGACGATGACCCTGAAACCATGAATTGCGCACCGTCTGCAATCGCGGCCTTGAGCTTGTCTGCCGCCCCAGCCGGACCACCTTGGTTATCGTATTCAACCAATTCGATCTTCTCGCCGTTCCAACCGCCAGCCAAGTTGAGACGATCGATTGCGTAACGCGTCGCGTTGCGATATGACAAGCCAGTAGATGCCTGCGGACCCGAGAGCGCCTCTATCACCGCCACCTTTAATGGCGCCGCCGAAGTCACCGTCCCCAGTAAAAGTGCTGTGAACGCAACCACCACCGGACGAATAAATTTACTGGCGCTCATGTATGTCTCCTTAGTTAGTGATATCCACAATGAAGTCCTTTTGTGGCTCATTAAACCTATCGTACCAATAATATATTTGGTCTGACAGATAAATTTTATTAGCCGGACCAATATGTGTCAATCGTAATTTGAATGAATCAGGGCATAAACCTACTGTTCGCACTTTAGGCACGGAAGAAGCGGCTCATTGCCGCATGGCGGTTCATTAAATCTAAGCTGTGCATGGAGAAAATAGAAATACTTGACCTATCCACTCATTCACGGTCAACGCACCGTAACTCTCGGCGTGATACATTTCGTGGTAAGACCAGTTGGCGTCAATTCACTTTATTAAGGTCAACTGACCCTCTATTTTTGGAGACTAATGTGACTTCTAAAGCGGCGCGTGCTCCGACCAATCCACCGAGTCGGCTGGGCAACGAGCCATCCCAAACGGAACGCAAACATCTCCCCGATGAGGTTGCAACCCGACTCAGCGAAGCCATCCAGGCCGGTGAATTCGCCGTAGGAGATCGTTTGCCCAGCGAACGTCTCTTGGGGGAACAATACGCCGTGAGTCGCGCAGTAGTGCGCGAGGCACTGTCGCAGCTTAAGTCCGAGGGCTTGGTCACATCCCGAGCGGGTAGCGGTGTGTTTGTTACGGAACGCAACCAGCGTCAGGCGTTTCGTATGCAGGATGTGGCAATCGACGAAAAAGAGTCGCTGGAGTTGGTAATGGAGCTGCTAATAACTATCGAAGTTGCGGCCACTAGACTTGCAGCGATGCGTCGAACTCCGGAGGATC
>CAINAY010000350.1 GCA_903846425.1 uncultured Noviherbaspirillum sp. | reverse complement strand
CGTGTGCTCTTCCGATCTCGACAGTATCAATTCGATTTCCACCGCCGGGTGCAATTTGAGAAACGACGGCAAATGCCGCGCCAGCACCCTCTGCCCCCACGATACCGGGGCTGTCAACCGCAAGCTGCCGGTGAGTTCGGATTTCAGTGCCCGCACCCGCTCCAGCCCCCCGGCGATTTCATTCAAAGCCCTTTGCGCGTAAGCCAGATAAGCCTCACCTGCCGGGGTCAGCACGATTTTGCGGCTGCTCCTACTGAACAAAATAATGCCCAGCTTTTCTTCCAACTGAGCGATGCGTTTGCTGATCAAGCCCTTGCCCACGCCCAGAGCGGCTGCGGCATTGCTCACGCTTCGCGTTTGCGCCACGTGCACAAAAGCGGTCAACATGTCGGTGGAAATAGGTCTTTGCTGGCGCTCGGAGGGGATCATCGTTTCCAATTTGAAGACAATCTGTTCGCATTAAAACAGTTATCAGAACATGGGTCAATCCATATACTGATTCGGTGCTTATCCCTAAAACAACCAAGGAGACACTGTGAAAATTCATGCAGACCCGATCACGGTCAACTGTAAAAAAGTATTAGCCGGTCTTGATTTGATCGGTGCCAAATATGAGCTGGTTCACGTGGACTATTTCAAGGCGGAACAAAAGGAAGCGGCTTACCTGGCTATCAATCCGAATTCCTCTTTGCCGACCATGGTCGACGGCGATTTTTTGTTGTGGGAATCGAATGCGATTCTTCAATACGCTGCCGACAAAACCGGTAACGACGCGGTTTATCCCAGGGATTTGAAAACCCGCGCCGACATCAACCGCTGGCTTCTGTGGGAATCCTCCAGCTGGTTCCCGAGCTGCTACGTTTACCTGGTGGAAAACTGCGTCAAGCCCTTGCTCGGCGACGAAGCAGACCCCGCGGTGATTGCAGCACAAGATGCACAGTTCCACAAACTTGCGTCCATCCTTGATCAGCGTTTGTCGCAACATACCTGGGTGGCCGGCGACCATGTGACGATTGCCGATATCGCGCTGGCCGCTCCCATGCACTTGCACGGATGGCAGCAACTGCCGCTGGACAATCACCGGCATTTGAAGCGCTGGCTGACCACCGCCATTGAAGGCCTGCCCTGCTGGCAGAAAACCATGATTTACCAAGGCTTCACCACCCAGAAACCTAACTGAGACCGGAACCCACGACGATGTCTTCGACCACTGTACGCGCCACGCTGCAATACTCTGTTGACAACGGCATACCGCCGGATTACTACTTCTACGATCCTGGTCCTGAGGTAAAACTCAATCCGCCCGGGACCGATTCACATGAAGTGGATATTCACGACGGCTGGCCTCAACTGAATTCATTCAGCGCTGACAAACAAGGGTTCGAGTTGCACGAATTCGATCCCTCCTTCAAAGATTTCGATCACGACGACCTGATCAAACAGGTGTTTTATCAACAAGTGATCGATTTTGTGAAGTTGCATACAGGGGCGAAGCGCGTCGTGGTGTTTGACCACACCATACGCAAACGCCTGCCGGCCGATTTGAAAGCCCAAACCGAGGTGCAGCGCCCGGCCGTGCTGCTGGTGCACAGCGACTACACCGTCATCAGCGGCCCGCAGCGCGTGCGCGATATCGTGCCCGGTGATGCCGACGACTTGCTTCAGCGGCGCGTGGCTTTTTTCAACGTCTGGAAACCGCTTTACCGCCGGGTTGAGGAATTGCCGTTGGCCATGTGCGACGCCAGCACCCACGAACCCGACGACATGTTGCGCATGGACTTGAAATACCGCGAACGCACTGGCGAAATTTATGTGATGCGTTATTCACCTAAACACCGCTGGATGTATTTCCCGTTCATGGAACCCAACCACGCCTTGATTCTTAAAACCTATGACTCTGAAGTTGACGGACGCTGCCGCTTCATGGGTCACTCAGCGTTTGAGCACCCGGACACGGCGCCGGACGCGCAAAAAAGAGAAAGCATAGAAGTCAGAACCATGGCGTTTTTCTAGGTCTTGGTGTGTATACCACTGCGCAAGCGCTGCTGAATTACCTGGAGCCGACTGCGCAGCCCCTACATACCTACAGCTATGACCCGCCTGAGGGCAGCCCGCGTTTCAACGGCAAACTGCAAGACTACCGTATGCCGG
>CAINAY010000349.1 GCA_903846425.1 uncultured Noviherbaspirillum sp. | reverse complement strand
CTGACTTTTTTTTGTTGTGCAGCCCGCAAAATAATTTCGATATTATTTAAAAGTTTGCGGCCATCACCATCAGCACTGGCAGCCAATAATTGCTTTGCTTCTTGATCAACGCTGAATTCATTGTCGATAGCAATCGCTCGATCGACTAATTGAAGTAAATCGTCAGTTGTTAATGACTTTAATACGTACACAGCGGCACGCGAGAGTAATGCGCCGTTTACTTCGAACGATGGGTTTTCAGTGGTGGCACCAATAAACGTTAACAAGCCACTTTCCACATGCGGCAGAAAGGCATCTTGCTGACTCTTATTGAAACGGTGAACTTCATCAACGAATAAAATCGTTTGGCGGCCTGAATTGGCTTGTATGACCTGAGCGCGCTCTACCGCCTCACGAATATCTTTTACTCCGGAGAGTACGGCAGATAACGCGATGAACTCGGCTTTAAAGCCTTGCGCCATTAAGCGCGCCAGCGTGGTCTTGCCCACACCTGGCGGCCCCCACAAAATCATGGAGTGTGGCTGACCCGATTCAAAGGCCACACGCAAAGGCTTGCCCGCTGCGAGCAAATGCTCTTGTCCGATAACATCATCAAGGACAGCAGGGCGCAAGCGCTCAGCGAGAGGGACGCTCATGATTTATTGCTGAAGTACGTCGGCACCCTTGGGTAGGGCGAAATGAAATTGATTCGCTGGCAGTGAGGGATTTTTTTCAAACTTGGTAAATGTGAGTAACGAGATCTGACCAAAGCTATCGCGCAACTCCATCGCAACGGGTACGCCATCTTTCAAGCCAATCCCAATTTTTTCAAAACTAGTATCTTTAGCTTTAGGAATAGCTTGCAACCACTCTATGCCTTCACGCAGACCACCTTCGGACAAGGTGAAATTTTTTTCCAAATCATTACTGCCAAAAAGTATCGCAGCTGGTGAAGAGCCTATCGCATTACCTAAGGTCTTGATCGTCACTTGATTCAGATCTTTATCGTAGATAAAAAGTTTTTCGCCATCAGCCTGCAAAATCTGCTCGTAGGGCTTTTGGTAGGTCCAGATAAATTTACCGGGGCGCGCAAAAATAAACACGCCATTGGCAGTCGAAGAGACCCGCATCTTGCCGCTCTCTTCTTTCACCATGCGCTGATTAAATTCTCCGCGTGCGCTTTTGGTACCCGCCACAAAGGCTTTGAATTGCTCCAACGCTGACGCCTGCGCAAGCAATGGAAGGCAGATTAACAAGCTAAATAAAAATTTGATTCTCACAGAGCGCTCTTCACTCAATTCATTATTCAATGCTTGTCATTACTCAGCATTGCCCGAAGGGACTAGGATTTCACGATTACCATTCGACTGCATCTGAGACACAATGCCGCTCTGCTCCATCTGCTCGAGCAGTCGTGCCGCACGGTTGTAACCGATACGTAAATGGCGCTGCACCAACGAAATAGATGCACGTCGATTTTTGAGGACAATACCCACCGCTTGATCATACAAGGGATCGGCCTCTCCACTAGGGGCACCTACGCCACCGGCATCGGCGCCCTCTTCCATAACTCCACCCTCGAGTATGCCTTCAATGTAATTCGGCTCACCTTGTGATTTAAGGTGCTTCACAACGCGATGAACTTCTTCATCGGACACAAATGCACCGTGCACACGCACGGGTAAGCCCGTACCCGGCGGCATATACAACATATCGCCCATACCTAACAAAGCCTCAGCACCTTGTTGATCCAGAATAGTTCTTGAATCAATTTTGCTCGACACTTGAAACGCGATACGCGTTGGAATATTCGCCTTGATTAAACCAGTAATTACATCAACTGATGGACGTTGCGTCGCTAAAATTAAATGAATCCCTGCAGCACGCGCTTTTTGCGCAATACGTGCAATTAACTCTTCCACTTTTTTACCAACGACCATCATCAAATCGGCTAACTCATCAATGATAATGACGATGGTGGGTAGCTTATCTAATGGCTCAGGCGCATCCGGAGTCAAACTAAACGGATTGGGGATTTTTTCTGATTTTTTATCGGCATCCACAATTTTTTGGTTGTAGCCCGCCAAATTACGCACACCCATTTTTGACATCAGTCGATAGCGTCGCTCCATCTCATTCACAGCCCAATTCAACGCATGCCCCGCCTGCCGCATGTCGGTGACAACCGGTGCCAGCAGATGAGGAATACCTTCATAGATCGATAATTCCAACATCTTTGGATCAATCAGTATCAAGCGCACCTGATTCGGATCGGCTTTGTAAAGCAAAGAAAGTATCGTTGCGTTGATACCGACTGATTTACCCGAACCCGTGGTACCGGCCACCAGCAAGTGCGGCATCTTGGCGAGATCGGCCACAACAGGGTTGCCTGCAATGTCTTTGCCAAGACCTATCGTCAGTAGGGATGTATTGTCGTTGTATACCTTAGAGCCAACGATTTCAGTTAAACGAACGATTTGTCGGTTGGGGTTGGGTAGCTCAAGCCCCATGTAGTTCTTGCCAGGGATAGTCTCGACCACGCGTATCGATGTTAAAGACAAAGCGCGCGCCAGATCGCGTGCGAGATTAACGATTTGACTTCCTTTAACACCGGTCGCCGGTTCGATTTCGTAGCGTGTAATCACCGGTCCGGGATATGCAGCAACCACTCGAACTTCAACGCCAAAGTCAGAGAGTTTTTTCTCGATCAAGCGGCTAACAAATTCAAGGGTATCGACGCTCACCGTTTCCTGCTCAGTCGGTGGCTCATCCAGTAACGAGAGTGGCGGCAAGTTGGTATCTGGCATATCCAAGAACAGCGACACCTGTTTTTCTTTTTGTGCGCGTTCAGATTTAGGTACCGACACCACTTGCGGCACAATTTGTATCGGTGAAGTTGCCTTCGATTCGACTATGCGCGCGCGTTCTTGCTCAACCACTTCTTCACGCTTAACGGCGGCCTCATGACCAACCTTGCGATCCTGCCACTCAACATATAGCGTATTGAGCAATTGAATAAAACTCTCAATCGCACCACCCAAACGTTCAGCGACAGCCAACCACGACACATGAAAGCACAAGCTAAAACCCAAGCCAAACAGCATCAGTAGCAACAAGGTGCCACCGTCAAAACCAAAACCTGCCTGCGCGCTGCCACCGACTAATTCACCCAATACACCACCGGGGTCACGTGGCAGTTTCACTTTCAGGCTATACATCCGAACAAATTCAAGACCGCAACTACCCAGTACCAGTAATACAAAACCACCGATGCGTATCAACACCTCATATCGATGCGGCAGTTCTTGCTCTTGCTCAAGAAAAAAGCGTTTGGCCAGACGTCGATAGCTCACCCAAACGGAAGCCAACATCGCCACGCACCACCACCAAGCAGAAAATCCGAATATGTAGAACATCAAATCCGATAACCACGCACCTGCCGAGCCGCCCCAATTTAAAGGCTTGGTCGACATACCCGCGTGCGACCATCCAGAATCGGCCGTGGAATAGGTAAACATGACCAACGTGAGGTAAGCGCCAATAACGGCCAACAACAGCCAACGAGCCTCGGAAAGCAGGCGTATCAGTCGATTCGGCAGGGGATCGGGCGCCGCAGCGGGGGGTGTTCGGGTATAGGTGGAAGTGTTTCGGCTCATGACATTCACAAGTTCTGAGCGGGCTCCTGTAGGGGGCCGTCAGTTCATCTATAATTTCGTTTTGATTTTTGCGGCACTATCGCATGAATCTATACCGGATGATACTCCCTCCGGTCAGCATTTTCCCTGTTCCAGCGATTACGCACGCTCCTTTCACTTAATCATTTCAAAAGATTTTCATGTCCAACCCTAAACATGCTCGTGTCCTCATCATTGGTTCTGGCCCCGCCGGCTATAGCGCGGCCGTCTACGCGGCGCGCGCCAACCTCAATCCAGTACTGATTACTGGGGTTGAGCAAGGTGGTCAACTCATGACCACTACCGATGTAGAGAATTGGCCCGGCGATCCCATGGGCGTGCAAGGCCCCGAACTGATGCAGCGACTACTACAACACGCTGAGCGTTTTAATACCGAGATCATTTTTGATCAAATACACACCACCCACCTGACCGAAAAACCTATCCGCCTAGTTGGCGATTCTGGCGTTTATACCTGTGATGCACTGATCATCGCTACTGGCGCCTCAGCACAGTATTTAGGTCTGCCTTCTGAGGAGCACTTCATGGGCAAAGGTGTCTCAGCTTGCGCCACCTGCGATGGCTTTTTCTACAAAAATCAAGAAGTAGCGGTTATCGGTGGCGGTAACACGGCGGTTGAAGAAGCCTTGTATTTATCAAATATCGCCAGCAAAGTAACCGTGGTTCATCGCCGCGATAAATTCCGCGCAGAGCCTATCTTGATTGATCGCTTAATGGCGAAAGTCAGTGAAGGTAAAGTTGCCATTCAATGGAATCACACCTTGGATGAAGTGACGGGTGATGATAGCGGCGTCACCGGCATGGTGATTCGTTCCACTAAGGACGAAAAAACTACGCCCATTTCTCTACATGGTTTATTCATTGCGATTGGTCATAAGCCCAACACAGGCATTTTTGAAGGCCAGCTAGCGATGAACAATGGTTATCTCATCACTAAGGGTGGGCTAGAAGGCATGGCCACCATGACCAGCATTGAAGGTGTATTTGCAGCCGGCGATGTACAAGATCATGTTTATCGTCAAGCGATCACCAGTGCGGGAACGGGTTGCATGGCTGCGTTGGATGCACAACGCTACCTTGAGAGTCTGGAATAAGCGCTTAGGACAGTACCGCTGCCTAAAACTCCGCAGTTCCAAGTAGGAGACCTGCATGATCAAAGACCTTGCCGAACTCAAGGCGCTGAAGCAGCAATTGAAATCTCGCGCTGAAGCAGCAATAAAGGCCGAACAAGACCGCCGTGAACGTGAGCGCGAGGCGAATCTCTTTCGCACTACTGTTGGAGAAGTTGCGCCACTGAGAACGGCTGCACGAGTCAGCACCCCATTACCTCGACCTCAACCTATCGCTCATCAACGACTGGCAGATGACGAGGCTGCATTGCAGGAATCCTTGTCCGATGAATTTAGTATCGATACCCTGCTTGAGGTTGATGAAGATCTCAGCTTCGTGCGCGGTGGCATCGGCCCCGATGTGCTGCGTAAATTACGTGGTGGTGGTTGGGTCACACAAGATCAATTAGATTTGCATGGCTTGCGAACAGATCAAGCACGTCAAGCTTTGAGTCAGTTCGTTCGTGATTCGATGAAACGCGGAATGCGCTGCGTGCGCATCATTCACGGCAAAGGTTTGGGATCGCTGGGGAAAAAACCGGTGTTGAAAAACAAGGTGAGAAACTGGCTAGTCCAAAAAGACGAAGTACTCGCTTTTTGTCAGGCGCGCGCAGCCGATGGAGGCAGCGGCGCGCTGATGGTATTGCTTAAGGGCTAATCAAACGGCCTTAGACCGCATCCGAGCCGGTCTCGCCGGTACGAATTCGAATCACTTGGTCGACTGAGCGAACAAAAATCTTACCGTCGCCAATTTTTCCGGTACGCGCGGCTTTGATAATGGCATCGACGGCACTATCAAGCACTTCTTCGGTAACGACTGCTTCCACCTTTACCTTGGGCAGAAAATCAACGACATACTCTGCACCACGGTACAACTCAGTGTGGCCTTTCTGACGACCAAAACCCTTAACTTCAGTGACGGTCAGGCCAGTTACGCCTACGTTGGCCAATGCCTCACGGACTTCGTCGAGCTTAAAAGGCTTAATGATGGCGATGATCTGCTTCACGGTGTGCTCCTCTGAATGATATTGAATGAATTCTACTCTTTGAAGCGTGAGGTAATCGGATAACGCCAGTCTCGACCAAACGCACGATGCGTAACGCGCGGCCCTACTGGCGCTTGTCTACGCTTGTACTCATTGATTTTTATCAGCCGGACAATACGATCCACATCCTCTTGACGATACCCTGCGGCGAGCAGTTCTGCAACGCCTTGCCCCTCTTCCATATACAGGTTAAGTATGCCATCGAGCACTTCGTAAGGGGGTAAAGAGTCTTGATCCGTCTGGTTAGGGCGCAATTCAGCCGAAGGCGCGCGGGTCAAAATACGATCTGGAATCACATCGCTAATGCTATTTCGATAATGGCATAACCGATATACCAAGGTCTTGGCGATATCTTTGATCACCGCATAGCCGCCTGCCATGTCGCCATACAACGTGCAATAGCCGGTCGCCATCTCGCTTTTATTCCCCGTCGTTAGAACGATAGAGCCTGACTTGTTGGACAAGGCCATCAACAAGGTT
>CAINAY010000348.1 GCA_903846425.1 uncultured Noviherbaspirillum sp. | reverse complement strand
GTTCGCTTTATCTTCAACATTGGGCCAGGCATTTTGTTCAAGGCTATGCTCGCAAATGAGCTAAGGGTAGTGCGATTAAAGAGAAAGCGCTTGAGACACCGTTTGTAGAGTATTGTTTTTTGTAAGTTTTATGAAAGATAGAAGCAATGGGTATGTGGATAGAGATGGGGATTTTTGTCCTCGTGATTCTTTTTGCGCTCCACCAAATTCGTGATGTAAAGCGCGAACAGCGCAAACGTTTGGATGAAAAAAAAGACGAGAATCGACCGAATGCAGAGTAATTGTGAAAAATATGTTTGGAAACTTATCGCGTATTAGGTTATCTTTACGCCGAATTACATATCAGGGCGGATTTGTCGTAAATAAAAACGCTCCTCGCTAGAATCCCGTATGGAGCTTATGCACCTAACGCACGGTAAAAATTACAGGGTGGCGCATGCCGTTTGACCATTGCGCTGTATGCAGACGATGCTGTTTCGTAGAGGCGGGCTACCCTGCCCTCGAAATAACCCTTACTAAAAAAGAGAAAAAAGATCTCGGCAGCGTCTGCATCGAAACAAACTGTGTTCACCTCGGCCCAGTCGGCTGTACTTTGGGTGAGCGCAAACCTTTTAGTTGCACACTTTATCCTCTCGCTTATAATCCAACCCGTCGTGAAATTTATTACGATACCGATTGTCCGGTGATGCCGGAATATATTCGGCAGTTGGATGATTCAGCGAGTGAGGCTTCCATGCATCTGGCCAAGTGTCAATCTGAGCTGACCAAGCTGGAAAAGACCGATAAGGGATTTTTAAAAAATAACTTTGAAATCGACTCTGATTACTTCGATTTGAAGAAGCTTCCGTCTCAACCCTTCTCCAAGGACAACTAGAATGAATGGTTCTCTACACAGACTGCGCGAGGTGAGGCAAGCGCGTGCTTCGCAAAAACTCATGCAGGTGGGCTGCCAAAGCTGGACGGCACGAAATCTCTGCGTTGAGAGCTACCACGAAGAAATCCTCTACTACACCACCCGCTGGGATGCGTTGTGCCCTTACATAGAAGTCAGTGATGAAATGCTGGCTACTGCACCGCGTCCCTTTGTGGTGTACGCCGTGCCGCCTGATAGCCAGTTTGGCGTGGCTATCAACGACAAATACGGCATGGTTGATTGCTTCTCTGAAGATTTTTGGAATGAAGAGCGGCGCGCGCGTAAGTTCAAGGAATACGATAAGCAGTACCGTAACTTCACAATCACGCTTGATCGCATCCCCGGCAAAGATCTGACAGCTGATGACATATTTGAAATGGGTGCAGAGCATTTCGAAAAATGCTTCATCGCAGACGAAGAAGTCGAAGGCTTTGTCGATTACATCCGTACCCTAGATATCTTGGTGATTCGTGTGACCTCGCCAGAGGGTGTGAACGTTCTGACCGATGTCTCAGTGATTTTGCCAAAATATAATCAACTGTATGGCAGCTTCTGTCAGTGGAATCGCGAATTCAAGAATAAATCGCCAGGAATTTTTGCTTGCCTGCTCGCTTGCCGTTGGGCGCGTGATAACGGTCTGCAGTATTACAACCTTGGCCCCGTCGATGATTACGGCTACAAGGCCCTGTTTGTGACTGACTATGAGCCGATTTATGCGATGGCTTTGGTTGATCCCGATCATCCATTGGCGCAAGATCCAACTTCGCCACTGAAGATTGATTTTAAACCCGAAGAATTGAATCAGATTTACCGCAGTGGTTCGGCACCGGTTGAATTAAAGGATGTGGCTGCCTGATTTTATCGGCCATCAGCAAAACGGCTGGCGCAT
>CAINAY010000347.1 GCA_903846425.1 uncultured Noviherbaspirillum sp. | reverse complement strand
GGCAGCTTACCGTAATAGAAATGAACGCCCTGCTACGTCAAATGGAAGCAACAGAACGCTCTGACCAATGCAATCACGGTCGTCCGACCTGGGTGCAATTAGCTGTGTCGGATCTCGACAAGCTGTTTTTGCGCGGCCAGTAATTCAACAACGTATGAGCCAACCACCGCTGCCACAGTTTGGCCACGCACCCATACTGGTGCTGATTACAGCCATGTTGATGATGCAGCCGCTATCCACAGATTTGTATCTCGCTTCATTACCTAGCCTGGGTAATGAGTTCATGGCACCAGTCGCAACGGTGCAACTAACGCTCTCACTATTTGTGATGGGTTTTGGTAGTGCTCAGTTAATTGTCGGCCCTCTGTCGGACCGCTTTGGACGCCGCCCGATTTTACTCGCCGGCCTAACGATTTATTTAGTAGCCAGCGCCGCCTGTGGTCTAGCAGCATCCATACAACTTTTAATTATTGCTCGCTTTGTGCAAGCCTTGGGTTGCTGCTCAGCGGTGATGATTGCACGTGCCATTGTCCGTGATGCCTATGCCCCTGAGTACAGTGCACGAGTCATTGCACGCGCAAGTACGTGGATTTCTGTAGCGCCTATTTTGGGGCCAATACTTGGCTCATTCATGCAAGTGACGTTCGGCTGGCGTGCTGCGTTTGTGGTGTTAGGGTTATTTTCAGCACTGGTTTTAATAGCGTGCGTAATGCGGCTACCCGAAACCAATGAGCATAAAAATCCACAAGCCACAAACGTTCACGGATTGATAGAAAATTATCGACTCGTTTTAGGTTCGCGTGAATTTTGGATTCATGTACTGCCAGCCGCTTTATCGTATGGCTCAATTTTCATGTTCATCTCGGGTTCATCATTCGTATTGATACGCATACTCGGCGTACCAGTCGCATGGTTCGGCGTCTGTTTTGGATTAGCCGTTTCAGGCTATATGACGGGCACGTTAGTATGTCGCCGTTTATTAATGACAATCAGTGGCAAACAAGCGCTACGCATAGGAACGACGTGTTCACTCGCTGGCGGAATCTATTTTTTACTTGCCACTTTAGTAGGCTGGTGGCATTGGAGTATGGTGGTAATTGCCATGTTCATTACCATGGTGGCTCACGGTATTAACTTCCCCGTAACGCAAGCCGGTGCGGTTGCACCCTTCCCGAAACAAGCCGGTACCGCCGCCGGCTTGATGGGCGCGATCATGATGGCGTTTGCATTTATGGTTGGTAGCATCGTCGGCGGTACACACAATGGAACGCTATACCCGATGGCGATACTCTCGTGCGTCATTAGCATTTTAAGTTTTTCGTCCGTGCGATTGCTCTCTCCAAAAATCGCTAAACTATGAAATCATCCAAGCCGCTAGTCGTGGCCATAATGGGCCCCACTGCCTCAGGTAAAACTGCGGCTGCGCTGGCGATTGCTAAATCTATTCCTTGCGAAATTATCTCCGTTGATTCCGCGCTGATTTATCGCGGCATGGATATCGGTACAGCCAAGCCTAGCGATGAAGAGCGCTCGCAAGTGTCCCATCATCTGATAGATATACTTGATCCTAGTCTTTCGTACTCAGTTAAACAATTTCGCGATGATGCGCTTCGACTCATCGCAGATATTCAAGCGCGATCAAAACTACCTTTGCTGGTCGGCGGCACCATGCTGTACTTTAAAGCACTGCGCGATGGATTAGATGATTTGCCGTCAGCTGATCTAGCCTTGCGATCGCAACTCGATATGGAAATTACGCGGCACGGAACCGCTGCACTGCATGCACGTTTGCGTGAACTCGATCCAATCACTGCAGAACGCCTCAATCCGAATGACACACAGCGCGTACAACGTGCCATGGAAATTATTCTGTTAAGTGGCCAACCGATGTCATCGCAATTAGACAAAGCGGACAAACCCGAACTACCTTTTGAGTTGATGTCATTAGCGCTCGAACCTTCCGATCGCAAAGTACTCCACGAACGTATCGCCCAACGATTCGATGTCATGCTGTCTGCCAAACCCGGATTGATTGAAGAAACAGCATCGCTCAAGCAGCGTAGCGATCTTCACAGTGGACTCCCTTCCATCCGCTGCGTTGGCTACCGACAAGCGTGGGATTACCTGGATGGGAAAATTAATCGAGACAGTCTGCGTGAAATGGGCATTGCCGCCACACGCCAACTCGCAAAACGGCAGCTGACGTGGTTACGCAGCATGCCTGACCGCGAAGTTATCGACTGCCTGTCGTCCAACCCTACTGAGCAGATCCTGAGTCTGGTAACCGCCCGGCTCGGTTGACACGGTGTAGCGTGGAAGCGATAATCGCCGGCTTCGTGGTGATATAGCTCAGTTGGTTAGAGCACAGCACTCATAATGCTGGGGTCGATGGTTCAAATCCATCTATCACCACCAAAAATATCTAGCATTAAAAAGCGTTCTACAGTAAGTAGGCGCTTTTTTTTCACTCAAAAGTAG
>CAINAY010000346.1 GCA_903846425.1 uncultured Noviherbaspirillum sp. | reverse complement strand
GTGTTCCTTCGACAGCGTGTTCCATCACTTTTACTAGGTCTGTTTTCAGACGCACCATGATGGGCTGAGTCTCAGGATCACCCATGCGGCAATTAAATTCCAGCGTTTTAGGATTGCCCTCGGCATCAATCATCAAGCCCGCGTATAAAAATCCTGTGTAGGGAATGCCCTCTTTTGCCATGCCCTGCACGGTTGGCAAAATAATTTCGCGCATCACGCGCGCATGCAGTTGAGGGGTGACGATAGGTGCGGGTGAATACGCACCCATGCCGCCTGTGTTCGGGCCTTCATCGTTATCCATCAAGCGTTTGTGATCTTGGCTAGTCGCTAAAGGAAGGATATTTTTTCCATCAACCATGACTATGAAACTCGCTTCTTCCCCTTCGAGAAATTCTTCGATAACTACGCGTGCACCCGCATCACCAAAACGATTATCAGACAACATCATGTCAACTGCGTCGTGCGCTTCTTTCAGCGTCATCGCAACAACAACGCCTTTACCAGCAGCGAGACCATCGGCTTTAATGACAATAGGCGAACCTTGTTGATCGATATAGTCATGCGCAGCTTTAGCATCTGAAAAACTTTGATAAGCCGCGGTAGGAATGCCATGGCGCTTCATAAACGCTTTAGCAAAATCTTTGGAGCTTTCCAATTGCGCTGCTTTTTTAGTGGGGCCAAATATTTTTAAGCCGCGTTCGCGAAATATATCGACGATACCTGCGGCCAGTGGTGCTTCAGGCCCGACGACGGTGATTGCAATGTGTTCTTGTTGAACGTAATCTGCTAACTGGACTGGATCAGTAATGAAAATATTTTTCAAGCGGCCGTCCAGCGCGGTACCACCGTTGCCGGGTGCGACCATCACTACTTGTATTTTTTCGGACTGAGCCAACTTCCAAGCCAGTGCATGTTCACGACCACCCGAACCAACGACCAAAATTTTCATGAGAAATCAGACCTGTTAATTGACTCACCCGCAAACGCAGGCCAGTTGTACACAAAAAAGTATTACGATTGGATGATGGCATTGGTATAAACCTCTTGCACATCATCGAGGTTTTCCAGGGCATCCAGTAGCTTTTGCATTTTGATGGCGTCATCACCAGCGATATCGGTTTGGGTCGAAGGTTTCATCGTCACTTCGGCCATTTCAGGCTGAAACCCAGCTTTTTGCAGAGTTTCACGAATTGCAGAGAATTGGTAAGGGTCACACACTACTTCGAAGCCACCTTCGTCATCGGCGATCACGTCTTCTGCGCCGGCGTCAAGGGCGGCTTCCATCAATGCATCTTCATTGGTGCCGGGAGCAAACATCAATTGCCCGCAATGCCTGAACAAGAACGCGACTGAACCTTCGGTACCCATATTGCCGCCAAATTTGGAGAAGGCATGGCGAACTTCGGCGACCGTGCGTACGCGGTTGTCAGTCATGCAGTCAACGATGAGTGCAGCGCCATTGATGCCGTAACCTTCATAACGAATTTCTTCATAGTTAGCGCCTTCCAGGCCGCCGGTGCCGCGTTGAATAGCGCGCGTGACGTTATCCTTGGGCATATTCGCATCAGCTGCTTTGTCGACGGCGAGTCGTAAGCGTGGATTGCTGTCGATATCCCCACCGCCCATACGGGCAGCCACGGTAATTTCTTTGATTAGTCGGGTCCAAATCTTGCCGCGCTTAGCGTCCGAAGCCGCTTTTTTGTGCTTGATATTGGCCCACTTGCTATGTCCTGCCATCGTTGGTGATTTCCAGAGTTGTTGAGCTGGCCTGACAGGGGGAGCACGATTCGTAGGACTCGTGTAATTTTGACGCCGCGAGGGGCGCTTTTGTCCCAGTACAGGCGGTTGCGAACAGGGCATGAATTTTACCACAGCGCCCTTAGTGCTTTATTCGAAAACAGGGTGTTCAGGAATGGTGAAGCGGGGCGTCAAGCCCACGATTAAAATCAAATTACCCCCTCTTTTTAATGCCGTAAAGACTACATTCCCCAACCTATGCAGGCCACTAGTTCGACCGATCATTCGGTGATTTCAGCGCGGCGCTTATTCCTGACCGGTTTGGCGTTGGCCATTACGGGATCGATTTTATTTTCAGCCAAAGGCGTGGTAGTCAAGTTGCACTATCGTCAGCAAGTGGATGCGATGACGGTGTTGGCCTTGCGCATGCTATTTTCCTTACCGTTTTTTGCAGCGATTGCGTGGTTTCAAATGCGCCGTTTGCCAGTACTGTCCTCGCATGATCGTTGGCGCATTGTTTTGTTGGGCTTGATTGGGTATTACTTATCGAGTTATCTAGACTTTATAGGCTTGAGGTATATTTCTGCAGGCCTTGAGCGACTGATTTTGTTTTTGACACCCTCGTTTGTGCTGTTGATGTCCGTGTTTTTGCTTAAAAAACGCGTCAGCCGGACTGAATGGCTGGCCCTGGCCATTTGTTATGGCGGCACTGTATTGGTATTTCTGCATGACGCCAGAAACAGCGGCTCAGATGTGTGGCTAGGCGGGGCCTTTGTACTGGGAAGTGCTGTTTTTTATGGCATGTACTTACTGTTTTCAGGTGAGTTAGTGCAGCGAGTTGGTACCGTCAGGTTGGTGGCGTATGTCATGTGTGTGTCGGCAGTGGCATCGGTTGGGCAGTTTTTGTTGTTGCGGCCAATACAGACCTTGATTCAGCCGCTAGTGATTTATCAGTTATCGCTGCTGAATGCTATTTTTTGTACTGTGCTGCCTGTATTTATCACCATGATGGCGATTGCGCGCGTAGGAGCACCCGTTGCATCCTTAGCTGGAATGATAGGACCGGTTTCTACTTTGTTCCTTGCAGCATGGATTTTGGATGAACCCATTACCGCCATTCAGCTTTTGGGAACAGCGTTAGTGTTAGCT
>CAINAY010000345.1 GCA_903846425.1 uncultured Noviherbaspirillum sp. | reverse complement strand
TAAAAATCATGCTAGTAAGATTTTTCGAGATGCTGTGCTATCGCTTGCTAAAGAGTATCCGTTCGCGCGACGTCTGGTGAATAGCGGGCGTTTGTCATTGCCATCAACCTATCAAACTTCATCGCTAAATACGGCTGACTCCGAAATATTTGACGGTGCTATGTGCCCGGGCGCACCCGCAAGTGATGCACCTATCCGCCTTGCCAGCGGTGAGCTGGATTGGTTTGTTCAACTACTTGGCGATAAATTTTCCGTCATGGTTTTTGCGGATGACTATCAAACGATTGAAAATTTACCTGATGCGACTGTGTGGCAAGTGCTTGCATCTAAGGGAGATATTCAGGCTAAACATGAGCGAGTCATCATCGATTGCGAAGGTTTACTCGCAAAACGCTATGACGCACGACCGGGGACGACATATTTATTTCGCCCCGACCAGCATGTGGCTGCGCGTTGGCGCGATTTTAATAAAACGACTATTCAATCGGCATTGCATAAAGCAAGTTTGCAGGGAGTGACAGCATGAGCGCACTAATTACCGATATTAATTTAGCCGATCCGGATGGATTCTACGAGGCACTGATCAACACACATAGCGATCTCACGCCTACGCAAAGTGAAGCCTTGAATGCACGCCTTGTTTTATTAATGGCAAATCATATCGGTGATCTGTCGGTGCTTCGCCAAGCTATGAAATTAGCGCGTTCATCAATCGCGATTGACCCAATGACGGAGCAGGTATAAGCATGTCGACATCAAAACATACCTATCAGTCGGGATTTGGTAATGAGTTTGCGACCGAAGCCTTACCTGATGTTTTACCGGTAGGTCAGAACTCACCGCAAAAAGTGGCACGCGGTCTGTATGCAGAGCAGCTATCGGGAACAGCTTTTACAGCGCCACGTTCTGAAAATCGGCGCTCGTGGTTATACAGAATACGCCCCAGCGCTGCTCATGGAAAATTCATAGAAAAAAATCATGCGACGCTGCGAGGTGGTGAATTCGATGAAATAGCACCTTCACCCAATCAGTTACGTTGGAATCCATTTCCTGTGCCTAGCAAGGCATGTGATTTTATTGATGGGCTGGTGACTATTGCGGGTAACGGCAGTTCAGATACGCAGTCGGGTATCGCTATTCATCTCTATCTTGCGAATCGCTCAATGTCGGGTAAGTATTTTTATAATGCCGACGGCGAATTACTCATCGTGCCTCAGTCAGGTGAATTGTGTGTGCGCACTGAGTTTGGTGTAATCGATGTAAAGCCCGGCGAGATTGCTGTTATTCCACGAGGAGTGCGCTTTGCAGTGGAGTTAAAAGCAGATACTGCGCGAGGGTATATTTGTGAAAACTACGGCGCCCTGTTGCGCTTACCTGATCTTGGCCCAATCGGTGCAAATGGTCTGGCAAATCCCCGAGATTTTTTAACCCCTGTCGCAGCCTTTGAAGACAAACAAGGTGAATTCGAACTGATTGCCAAATTTTCAGGAAGGTTATGGTCAGCGCCTATTAGTCATTCACCTTTGGATGTGGTGGCTTGGCATGGTAATTACGCTCCTTACAAATACGATTTAGCGCATTTCAATGTGATGAATTCAGTGAGCTTTGATCACGCAGATCCTTCTATTTTTACCGTGCTGACTTCACCTTCAGGCCTGCCGGGTACAGCAAATCTTGATTTTGTGATTTTCCCACCGCGTTGGATGGTGGCTGAAAATACCTTCAGGCCGCCATGGTTCCATCGTAATGTGATGAGTGAATACATGGGTCTGGTGTATGGGCAGTACGATGCCAAGGCTGAAGGTTTCTTGCCGGGTGGTGGCAGTCTGCACAACTGTATGTCGGCTCACGGACCGGATGTCGCCAGTTTTGAAAAAGCCAGTAACGCTGAACTGCATCCACAAAAAATCGCAGCGACGCTGGCTTTTATGTTTGAAACACGTTTGCCGATACGTCCGACCAGACTAGCTCTGGAATCACCTCAATTACAAAATAATTACATTGATTGTTGGCAGGACTTTAAAAAATATTTTACTAACTGATTGTAGTTATGCATCCAAATACACCTGCGTTGAAATCGTTTATACCGGTTGATCCTTCATCCGATTTTCCTATCCAGAATCTTCCCTTCGGCATTTTCAGCACCCGGCAGTCCCCCGAGCTACGAGTGGGAGTGGCGATTGGAGAATGGGTGCTTGATTTGGCCCAGTTAGAAAAAATGGGTTTACTCACGCCTTGCAGTCAACCCGTTTTTAATAAACCTGCTTTGAATGATTTCATCGCATTGGGGCAATCGGTTTGGCGCTCTACTCGTGCACAGATTAGTTTGCTTCTTCGTGATGATCATGCGCGTCTACGTGATGATGCGGAATTACGCGCGAGTGCATTGATTCCTATGCATGAAGCCATCATGCATCTGCCCATAATGGTGTCTGGCTATACCGATTTTTATTCTTCCAAAGAGCACGCAACGAATGTCGGCTCGATGTTTCGTGATCCAGCAAATGCCTTACTACCCAATTGGTTGCATCTGCCTGTGGGTTATAACGGTCGCGCTAGTTCGGTGGTGGTGAGTGGTACCGAGATACGCCGTCCCATGGGACAAATGAAGCCGCCATCCGCAGAGCAACCGCTATTTGCTGCCTGTGCCAAATTGGATTTTGAATTAGAGACAGCGTTTATTGTGGGAGCCAACACGGCGCTTGGTGAGTCGGTGAGTGTGAATGATGCTGAAGAGATGATGTTTGGCATGGTGCTTTTGAATGACTGGAGCGCTCGCGATATACAGCAGTGGGAATATGTGCCACTGGGACCCTTTAATGCCAAGACCTTTGCTACTTCGATATCACCGTGGGTGGTTACGATGGAGGCTTTAGAACCCTTTCGTGTGCCTGGCCCAAAGCAAGAGCCTGAACCCTTGCCTTATCTTCGTCAGAGCGGTGATCATAGTTTTGATATTCAACTAGCTGTGGAATTGCAGACTGCAGAATGCGAACAGCCAACTACGATATGCAACACGAATTATCGAGCTATGTATTGGAGCATGGCACAGCAACTCGCTCATCACACGATATCCGGTTGCAATCTACGTGTTGGCGATCTTATGGCGTCTGGCACCATCAGTGGTACGCAACCTGATTCGTTTGGTAGTTTGCTGGAGTTGAGTTGGAATGGGCAGCGACCAGTGACGCTGAGTGATGGTCAGACAAAACGCAGTTTTCTTGAAGATGGTGATGTGGTGATACTGCGCGGTACTTGTATAGGAGCGCACTATCGTTGTGGATTTGGTGCGGTGAGTGGACGAATAATTCCTGCGCTGATCGGCAGTTGAGGAATTACTGAATCAGTAAGACAAACAGTTATCATTGCGAGTATTGGGATTTTTATGAACGTCAATGAGTGGAATTTAGGCTCATGTTTTGAAGCGCGTGTATTTAAGCCGACGACAAACCGACTATAAGACGGGCAAAGCCCGCGCAAAAGGGAGAAGACATGCAGGAGCCGGGCATTCTGGATACAGAGGCGGAGTTCACTCGTGGACCGCTAGGTGAAATGCTTTACGAAGTAACTCGTATTTTCGCGCTGATAGGTGGGCTGGGATTCATCGCTTTAGTTGTGATGTCACTGATTTCTATCATTGGCCGCAAACTCGTTTCGATTCCTGTACCTGGCGATATCGAGGTTATGCAAATGGGAACAGCGATTGCTTCTGCTGCCATGCTCGCTTACTGCGAGATGGAGCGTCATCATTTGCGGGTCGATTTTTTTACTGCTTCAGTATCGCCCAAAACACGCGAAGTGCTGGATGCTATTTCTCATTTGCTATTAGCTCTTGTGGCAGCCCTTATTGCTTGGCGTACTGCTGTTTCTGCTGTATCGATAAAAGAGGCGGGCGAGACATCGATGATTCTTGCGTGGCCCGTTTGGATGGTTGTCGCGGCTATCGTACCTAGTTTTATTTTGCTCGCTGTTGCTGGTTTGTATAACGCGATTACCCACTGGCAGTTAGCAACAGCGGGAGAATCAGCATGAGTGGTATGACGATTGGTTTGATCATGTTTGCGGTGCTGATGGTGCTGCTAGCTTTGCGCGTGCACATTGGTATAGGTATGTTTTTAATTGGTGCTGCCGGTTTCGTGGTGATGAATGACTATGCTTGGCTGCCCCTTCTGAATGCATTAAAAAATCTCGCGTATTCACGCTTTTCAAATTACGATTTGGCCGTTATTCCTCTGTTTATGTTGATGGGGCAGTTTGCTACTCACGGCGGTTTGTCTCGTGCCTTATTCCAATGTGTGAATAATTTTGTGGGTCACCTGCGCGGTGGTGTAGCGATGGCGGCAGTGGGTGCGTGTGCTGCATTCGGTGCGATTTGCGGATCATCGCTCGCAACTGCAGCGACGATGGGTCAAGTGGCTCTGCCCGAGCTGCGTCGTTATAACTATGCTGGTTCATTAGCTACCGGTGCCTTAGCGGCTGGCGGTACGCTGGGCATTATGATTCCTCCTTCAGTGCCTCTAGTGATTTATGCGGTGCTGACGCAAGAGTCGATCGGTAAGTTGTTTATGGCAGCGATCATCCCCGGTTTGTTAGCAATGCTAGGTTATATGCTGGTGATTCGTATCGTGGTGGCGATTAAGCCAGAGGCGGGTCCGGCAGGCGAGCGTGTACCTACCGGGTTAGCGTTGCGATCACTGGTGGGCGTCATTCCTATCATGCTGGTATTTTTAGTCGTGATTGTGGGTATCTATGACGGTTGGGCTAATCCGACTGAAGCCGCATCGATTGGTGTGTTTGCTTGCGGCTTACTGGCCATCGTCGGTGGTATGCGGCTTGAGGGTATCGTCAAAAGTATTACGGGTACCGCACAAGCGACAGCGATGATTTTTCTCGTGCTGCTCGGTGCGGATATGCTAAATGCAGGATTAGCGATTACCCAGATGCCGACTGAATTGGCAACGTGGGTGCAGGGCAGTGGATTGCCGCCGCTTTCTGTGATCTTCGCAATTCTGTTGATTTATATTTTCCTTGGTTGTGTGATGGATTCGTTAGCGATGATTTTACTAACGATTCCTATTTTTTATCCTATCGTTATGGGTCTGGATTTTTGGGGTATGACGGTAGCCGACAAATCGGTTTGGTTTGGTATTCTGGCGTTGATGGTGGTTGAGATAGGGCTGGTGCATCCACCCGTAGGCATGAACATATACATCATTAACCGACTCGCTAAAGATGTGCCGGTGATGGAGACATTTAAAGGGGTGTTGCCTTTTCTGCTTTCCGATTTGATTCGCATAGTCGCGCTGGTATTTTTCCCTGCTATCTCGCTGTATCTGGTGCACACCTTTAGCGGATAAACGTTTTTTTGAACCCGACCATGAAAATATCAACACGTCGCCTATTTTTAGCACTCGCTTTATGTGGTTTTGCGGGTGTTGCCTTTGCGCAGACGGTGACACTCAAGGTGCATCATTTTTTGCCGCCGGCATCTACAGCGCATAGAAATTTTATTGTGCCCTGGTGTGACAAGATAGCCAAAGAGTCGGCGGGTCGATTGAAGTGTCAGATTTACCCTGCCATGCAGATGGGCGGCGCGCCACAGCAGCTTTACGATCAAGTTAAAGATGGTGTGGTGGATATGGTTTGGACGGTGCCGAGCTATCAGGCTGGTCGTTTTCCAGTGATAGAGGCGTTTGAATTGCCTTTCATGGTTCTGGATACTGAGCGTGCCAGTCGCGGTCTGTGGCATTACGCTGCTCGCAATGCCACGGCAGAATTTAAGGGGGTAAAACCTATTTTGTTTCATGTGCATGATGGTTCGCTCATGCATACGACCAAAAAGCAGATTAAAACTTTGGAAGACTTCAGGGGTTTGAAGTTGCGCGCGCCTACTCGTCAGGGTTCCAAGATGCTTGCAGCTTTAGGTGCAACACCGGTTCCTATGCCCTTGCCGCAGGCAGCTGAGGCACTGTCAAAGGGAGTTATTGACGGAGTGATGATTCCTTGGGAGGTGGTACCTGCAGTGAAATTTGATGAGGTGACTAAATTTCACACAGAGGCAGCACCTGGCGAACCACAAATGTCGAACACGGTATTTTTATTCGCGATGAATCTTGCGAAATACGATTCACTGTCACCCGATCTAAAAAAAATTATTGATGCTAGTAGCGGTGCCGACCAGTCAGCGTGGGTGGGTAAGGTATTTGTGGATGATGCCTTGCCAGGAAAAAAATCGGCTGAGGCTAGAAAAAACACGTTTTACACGTTGCCTGCAGCCGAGCTCAAGCGCTGGGAGGCGGTATCAGCGAGTGTTACCGAAGAATGGATTAAAGACATGACATCCAAAGGGTTTGATGGCAAGCGCTTGTATGAGGAAGCAAAAGCGGGCAGCAAGTAATCTCTTGAGGAAGCCTACAAAAAGTAATCCTTGGTCGTTTTGAGTTGATAAGTAGTTCGCTTAGCGATTGTTTGTCGAGTTGCTTCTTAACTACTGAGTTCGCACCCCGAACTCGGTAGTTCGTATTAATTGATACTTATTAAAGTTCACCACAATCATCATCTGCCACGGTTCTTCTGTACAACCTTCTTTCTTGTGCGCAGTTTTTTGTAGTGAATCACTTTCTAATCAGATGAAGAGCCTGATTGAAATTTTTTTCTATTTCAATTATTGCTTCGAATGATTCTTGCAAGTCGTTGATTCGATTC
>CAINAY010000344.1 GCA_903846425.1 uncultured Noviherbaspirillum sp. | reverse complement strand
CAAAGCATAGGCGCTGCGTTTGGTGGCAAAGTCATTCGCGCGCAAGAAGTCATGCACGGAAAAACATCCCCGATAGAGCACACCGGTGTGGGCGTGTTTAAAGATCTACCATCGCCATTTACCGTAATTCGCTACCACTCGCTTGCTATCGAGCGAGCATCGTTACCCGATCACCTTGAAGTAACAGCGTGGACAGCCGACGGCGAAATTATGGGAGTGCGTCACAAACACTTCCCGATTGAAGGCGTACAGTTTCATCCCGAATCCATTTTGTCTGAGCACGGTCACGCGCTGCTGAAAAATTTCCTCACGATCTGATATCACGTCCGCCATGACTCTCACTCCACAACAAGCGCTGCTGCGCTGCATTGAACATCGTGAAATATTTCACGATGAAATGCTCATGCTATTCCGACAAATCATGGGTGGTGAAATGTCACCTGTCATGATTGCCGCACTTACGATGGGCTTGCGAGTAAAAAAAGAAACCATTGGAGAAATCGCCGCTGCCGCACAAGTTATGCGCGAGTTCGCTGCGAAAGTCGATGTCCCTAATGCGGATAACTTAGTCGATATCGTTGGCACGGGTGGCGATGGCGCAAACACCTTTAATATTTCAACCGCTTCCATGTTCGTCGTCGCGGCGGCTGGTGCACGCGTAGCCAAGCACGGTGGGCGCAGCGTCTCTTCGTCATCCGGCAGCGCCGATGCACTGGAAGCCTTGGGCGTGAATATTCAACTCAAGCCTGAGCAAGTCGCGCAATCCATTCAAGAAACCGGCATAGGCTTCATGTTCGCCCCTAATCATCACGCGGCGATGAAGCACGCGGCTCCAGTGCGCAAAGAATTGGGTGTTCGCACCATCTTCAACATTCTCGGCCCACTAACCAATCCTGCTGGCGCACCTAACATCATGATGGGCGTATTTCATGCTGATCTGGTTGGCATTCAAGCGCGTGTACTGCAAAAGCTAGGTGCAAAACATGCGCTGGTTGTTTGGGCGCGCGACAATATGGACGAAGTATCCTTGGGTGCGGCGACAATGGTGGGCGAATTAGTCAACGGTGAAATTCGCGAATACGATATTCATCCCGAAGATTTTGGTCTGCAAATGACGTCTAGTCGCAATCTTCGCGTCGATAGCAGCGCAGAATCTGTCGCGAAAATTTATGAAGCTCTCGACAACAAAACCGGAGCGGCGCGTGACATCGTCATTCTCAACTCGGGTACAGCCCTCTTCGCTTCTGGCGTGGTCGACAGTATCGCTAAAGGCGTGACTAAAGCCACTGAGAGCATTGCCTCTGGAGCTGCGCGTGCCAAGCTAGAAGAATTCGCCAAATTCACTCGACAATTTGCCGCTTAATTTTGAGATAAAGCTATGTCTGACATATTAAAAAAAATACTTGACGTAAAAGTCGACGAGGTCGCAGCGGCGAAGAAACATCAAGATCTGAAAAGTTTACGCAGAGACGTGGAATCTAATCAGCAAGCTCGCACTGACATCCGTGGATTTGAAGATAGCCTTCGCGCAAAAATTTCAAATGGAAAAGCAGGCGTCATCGCTGAAATTAAAAAAGCGTCACCTTCAAAAGGCGTGTTGCGCGAAAATTTTCAGCCGGTTGAAATCGCGCAAAGTTATGCGCAATATGGCGCCGCCTGTTTATCCGTGCTAACCGATGTGAATTTTTTTCAAGGCGCGCCTGAGTATCTCAAGCAAGCACGCGCCGCCTGCAGCATTCCGGTATTGCGCAAAGATTTCATCATTGATCCTTACCAGATCTATGAAGCCAGGCATTGGGGCGCGGATTGTGTGTTGCTCATCGTTGCAGCTCTCGATCATGGTTTGATGGCCGAACTCGAAGCCTGCGCGCATGAGCTAGGTATGGATGTCTTAGTTGAAGTGCATGACGCTGATGAACTGACTAAAGCACTCGAACTCAAGACTCGCCTACTAGGAATTAATAACCGCAATCTTCGCACGTTCGAGACGTCTTTAAATACGACTATTAACCTACTCGACCGTATCGATCCGCAAAAACTCGTCAT
>CAINAY010000343.1 GCA_903846425.1 uncultured Noviherbaspirillum sp. | reverse complement strand
TTCTTGCGCTTTAATATCTTCTAAAGCGTCGACAACTAGGGACTGCAGTTTTTTGATATCCATTAAGTAGTCTGATAAAGATGATGATGTTGGGCGTAGTCTAGCACTGGCGTGGGCAATAAGCCTTTAACTGACTCACCTTGTCGTAGTGACTCACGCAGTGCCGTGGAAGAAACTTCCCACGCCAGATTGTAGGCAATAAAGCATAGCCCACAGGCTGTTTGTTTAAGTTGAGAAGGATTCGCCACACGGCGGCTTATCTCGTGTACTACTTCACTATCTAACGCGGCCTGGTCGATGACATACCCGGGACGTGCAGCGATGCATAGATTGGTTAATGCAAACAACTCACGCCATTCATACCAGGTGTGAAGATTGCTCAATTGATCGGCACCGATGATCCAGAGCAGTGATACTTGCTTACCCAGAGTGCGTCGTAGTTCACGCAAAGTATCGACGGTGTAACTTGGACCTTCACGTTGGATTTCCAAGGTGTCGATATGCACATTCACAGGCCACTGCTGGAATGCGAGTTTCAGCATGGCGATTCGATGCTCAGCCGCCGTTTTTAAACCCGGTTTTTGCCACGGCTGGCCAGCTGGGATCAGTCGTAACTCATCTGGGTGCAGCAGGGTACAAAAATAATGAGCCAGACCGATGTGTCCCGCGTGGACTGGATCAAAACTGCCACCCAGTAGCAAAATGCAAGGCGGGTTCACCGGTCAATTACCCATCATCATGCGGCGAGCCAATCACGATGTGGCAAAAAGTCGGTGTACAGCGCAGCTTCAGGTGTACCCGCTTCAGGTTTCCAGTCGTAGCGCCATTTCACAATCGGAGGCAGGGACATCAGAATAGATTCAGTACGTCCACCTGATTGCAATCCAAACAGCGTGCCACGGTCAAATACCAAATTGAACTCTACATAGCGTCCACGACGATACGCTTGAAAATCGCGTTCGCGTTCACCATAAGGTGTATCTTTGCGGCGCTTGAGAATAGGTACATAGGCATTAATGAAATGGTTGCCGACATTTTGTGTCATCGCAAAGCTTTGATCGAAACCGGGCGCATTAAAGTCATCGAAAAATACACCGCCTACTCCGCGTGCTTCTTTGCGATGCTTGAGATAAAAATACTCATCGCACCATTGCTTAAATTGCGAATGAAGATCAGCACCGAAAGGGGTGAGCGCGTCGTGGCACGTTTGATGAAAATGTTTTGCATCTTCAGTAAAGCCGTAATAGGGTGTTAGATCCATACCGCCACCAAACCACCAAACAGGATCTTTACTAGGGCCAGTAGTGGTAAAAAAACGCACATTCATGTGCACCGTTGGTGCGTATGGATTACGTGGATGAAAAACCAGCGATACACCCATCGCTTCCCATGGACGACCTGCCACTTCAGGGCGATTCGCTGCTGCCGATGGTGGCAGGCTGCTACCGGTCACATGAGAGAATCCAACGCCACCGCGCTCGAGCACATTACCTTCTTCTATCAAACGCGAGATACCGCCGCCGCCCTCGGGGCGCTCCCAACTGTCTTTGATAAATTCTTTGCCATCCACCGCTTCGACGGCAGCAACGATGTTTGCTTGCAGTGACAGCAGCCAGGTTTTAACGGCTTGAATATTGGGTGCGCTCATAGTTTCGCCCGTTTTTTTAGTTTTTAATTAGACTGATTTTATAGGCGTCTCATTGCACGCCAGCCAATGTCGCGACGGAACTGCATACCATCAAAATGAATTTTATCCAGCGCTTCATAAGCAGCTTTGTGAGCCACGCGAACCGTGCCGCCTAATCCCACCACGCACAACACGCGACCACCGGCTGTTTTAAGTTGATCGTTTTCCAGCACACTGCCGGCATGAAACGTGACGCTGTCATCCGTTTCTGCAGGTATGCCCTTAATAACATCGCCTTTACGTGGTGATTCAGGATAGTTTGCAGCAGCCATCACAACGCCGAGTGCGGTACGCCTATCCCATTGGAGTTCAATCTGATCGAGCGTTCCCTCTACAGCGTGTTCCATCACTTTCACTAAATCTGTTTTTAGGCGCACCATGATGGGCTGAGTCTCTGGATCACCCATGCGGCAATTAAATTCTAGCGTTTTAGGATTGCCCTCGGCATCAATCATCAAGCCCGCGTATAA
>CAINAY010000342.1 GCA_903846425.1 uncultured Noviherbaspirillum sp. | reverse complement strand
GATTGCATGACCATCACCGGTAAAACACTGGCCGAAGAATTAAAGAACGTGCCTGATACACCAGCGGCTGGCCAAGATGTGATTCGCACCATCGACAAAGCTTTGTACAAAGTCGGTCACCTCGCCATACTAAAAGGCAATCTCGCCACCGAAGGTTGTGTAGCAAAAATTTCTGGCCTTAAAAATCCTGTCATCACTGGCTCAGCGCGAGTGTTTGATGATGAGCCTTCAGCCATGGAAGCCATCGTCGCCGATAAAGTTAAAGCAGGTGAAGTTGTTGTGCTGCGCTACCTAGGTCCTAAGGGTGGGCCGGGCATGCCCGAGATGTTGTCGCCCACTTCGGCACTGATTGGCAAGGGCTTGGGTGAGTCCGTCGGCTTAATAACCGATGGTCGTTTTTCTGGCGCTACTTGGGGCATGGTGGTTGGCCACGTTGCCCCCGAAGCCTACGTGGGTGGAACCATCGCTTTGGTAGAAGAAGGTGATTCCGTCACTATCGACGCACACCAACTACTGATTCAGCTCAACGTGCCTGAAGAAGAAATCGCCCGTCGTCGCGCTGCGTGGAAACAGCCTGCACCTCGATATACCCGCGGTGTTTTGTCGAAGTTTGCTGCTTTGGCTTCGAGTGCGAGCAAGGGCGCAGTGACTGGCTGATTTTCAAAAAGTTAATAGTCATTTCGTTGGACGAAGGGCGTTTCTATTAATGAAACGCCCTTTTGTTAACGATTGTAAGTGCCGGCTACAAACCAACGACGTTGGTGCTAGATTGCTCTTTGAACAGGCCTGCAAAAGCGGTAAAATTATTAGTCAACAAAATTATGGAGAGTGACATGAAACGTATTCTGGTTGCAGTTATTGCTTTAGGCGCGATGTTTTCTAACGCTGCATTCGCTAGCGAGCAGCTTGCAAAAGAAAAAAATTGCTTGGCATGCCACGCAGTTGATAACAAATTAGTCGGTCCAGGTTACAAAGAAGTCGCCGCTAAGTACAAAGGCGATAAGAGCGCTGAAGACAAGCTGGCACAAAAAATAATGAAGGGCGGCAGTGGTGTATGGGGTCAAATTCCTATGCCAGCTAACCCACAAGTTTCAGCTGCTGAAGCTAAGACACTGGCTAAGTGGGTTTTGTCACTGAAATAATCAGTTCATAACGGCTTCAAAAAAAGCGCTCTCATGAGCGCTTTTTTATTGGATTTTTTCATTAGGTTTTTTATTGGCTTATTTGTGGGCTATGCAATTCTTTGCGGATTCAAATCTCAATGTAAATATCACCATCACAACTATCTAAGCTTGTATTCAACGAGGACACTGCTAAGCGCTGTCGTTTTTTCAGGAAAATTTCTAACCATATAAAGCAACGATTTACGCACTGCATCGCGCATCGTCTCCACACTAAAGTATTGGTTCGCTGGTTCTATGCCGCTATTAGCGGGGTCAGCCCAAACATGATAAACATGGTCGCCCATGTCATTCTCAATAAAATCAATTTCCCATCCTGGAGAGCCGCGTACCGCACCCTGTTGCAACAGTATGCGATGCAACACGAATGACGATGATTCAATAAAAAAAGGATATAGCGCAAATAAAAGCGTCCAATACAAAAGCTGTTGAGATGGCTCTACTTCGTCAATGAGTGACCTTTGCATAGTAAATCTCCTGGCGGGTACGTAGTGAGATATTGAATGTTCATCCCTGAGACCTTGCCGATCAAAATTTATATGCACTATTGATGAGTGCACAATAAATTTGATGACTGCGACAGTCACAATGAAAAAACGCCGAATTCAATTACATTGAATTACAGCGCTAACTATGGCGTAAGAACTGGTGTGGTGGAATCAAACATGCAGCTTTATGCAAAATATTGGGTGATTAATTGTTAAGCACTTCAATTGTGTGGGTTTTT
>CAINAY010000341.1 GCA_903846425.1 uncultured Noviherbaspirillum sp. | reverse complement strand
GTTGAGCCCTCGTGTGCTGGCTTAACAATCAAGGGCAAACCCAATCGAGTGGCAATGGCCTTCCAATCGCTATCAGCATTCAACATGACAAAATCTGGCGTTGAAAGACCGCTGTGTAACCAGACACGCTTAGTCATCGCTTTGTCCATAGCAATCGCCGAAGCCAACACACCCGGACCGGTATACGGAATACCCAACTGTTCAAGCGCACCTTGCAACGTGCCATCTTCCCCATAACGACCATGCAAGGCGATAAAAACGCGATCAAATTTTTCTGCTGCTAATTCAGCCAGCGAACGCTCAGCAGGATCGAAGGCATGTGCATCAAGTGCCTGATCTTGCAGTGCTTTCAAAACACCCGTGCCGGACATTAACGAGATATCGCGCTCTGCTGAACGACCGCCAAACAGCACGCCGACTTTGCCAAATTCTTCTCTCATCGCTGCACTCATGCACTCACCTGTGTAGTGAGCTGTTGCAAAGCGGCGGGCACATTCGATATTGAACCAGCACCCATGGTCATCACGACATCATCTGGCTTGGCGACTTTCAAAAGTATTTCAGGCATCTCTGTAATATCTTCTACAAAAATTAATTCTGTTTTTCCAACTACCCGTAAAGCATGCGCCAGTGATCGTCCATCGGCAGCAGGTATGGGCTGCTCACCCGCGGGATACACATCGGCTAACACCAACACATCGACGGTAGAGAGCACTTTGACAAAGTCTTCAAATAAATCACGGGTACGTGTGTATCGATGCGGCTGAAATGCAAGCACTAATCGACGCCCAGGAAAAGCACCACGCGCTGCGGCAATCGTGGCTGCTGTTTCAACAGGGTGATGACCATAGTCGTCGACCAACGCAAATGTTCCACCGGAGGCTAATGGTAGCTGTCCATGCTTGGTAAAACGACGTCCCACACCTTTGAATTCACGAAGTGCCTTTTGTATATCTTTATCAGCGACGTCTAACTCGCGAGCGACAGCAATCGCTGCACACGCGTTTTGTACGTTATGCATACCAGGCTGATTTAGATGAACCAGCAGAGGCTCGTAGTCTTTTTGCAAAACGGTGAATTCCATATGACCATTCACTGCATGCGCATCAACAGCTCGTACGTCGGCCTCTTCATGAAATCCATAGGTCATCACCATCTTGGAGATGAACGGCATAATTTCACGTACGTTTTTATCATCAAGACACAAAATAGCCACGCCATAAAACGGCAGGCGCTGTGTGAATTCAATAAAGGCTTGCTTGAGCTTGGCAAAGCTATGATCGTAGGTCTCCATGTGATCAGCATCGATATTGGTGACCACTTCTATCACCGGAGACAAATTAAGAAACGACGCATCGGATTCATCGGCTTCAGCCACAATGAAATCGCCCGACCCTAATTTAGCGTTGGCACCCGCGCTGTTAAGACGACCACCAATAACAAATGTAGGATCCAATCCACCTTCAGCCAATATGCTGGCGACCAAACTTGTCGTGGTTGTTTTGCCATGCGTTCCGGCAATAGCGATGCCGCGCTTCAAGCGCATTAACTCAGCCAACATCACCGCACGCGGCACAATCGGTACATGGCGCGCACGCGCTGCAATCACTTCCGGATTATTCGCTTGTACTGCGGTCGACGTCACAATCGCATCCGCACCGTCCACATTTTCAGGTGCGTGACCAATACGAATAGACGCACCTAGCTCGGCAAGGCGACGGCTAGCTGCGTTGCTAGATAGATCAGAGCCCGACACGGTATAGCCGAGGTTAAGCAACACCTCAGCGATGCCGCTCATACCGGAACCGCCTATACCTACAAAGTGTATGCGTTTAACTTTGTGCTTCATTTGCTTCCTAACTTCTCAATAATCTGGGCGATCGATTCATTCGCCTCTCGCTTACCGTTTGCATACGCTGCTTCGGCCATCTGTAGACAACGTTCGCGCGTAATCGTTTTAATTAATGAGGCCAAAGCTTCGATATCTAATTCTTTTTGTGGCTGATGAAATGCAGCGCCTATTTGAGCCATCCACTCTGCGTTGTCCCGCTGATGCGATGTGGTCGACGCAATGAAGGGCACCAAAATACTCGCTACGCCTGCGGCGCATAATTCAGACACCGTAATCGCACCAGCGCGACAAATCACTAGATCCGCATGCGCATAGCGTGTGGCCATATCGTCAATAAAATCAACTAGCTCAGCTTGCACACCCTGTTGTTGATATGCCTGCTGTAACGCGGCGATGTGCTGACGTCCGGATTGATGAACTACGCGCGGTCGTTGATCACTAGCGATCAATGCCAATGCGGCAGGTATAGTCTGATTCAAAATTTGCGCGCCCAAACTTCCACCGAGCACCAAGATAGTTAACGGACCCGTATGCTCGGCATAGCGAACTTTAGGTACTGGTAGCGCGCTAATTTCGCGACGCACTGGATTACCCGTGACTTGAATTCGTTTGTCTGATTCGCTATTTTTAGTCGCGAATCCAAACAATATTTTTTTCGCAAACGGGAGTAAGGCCTTGTTCGACATGAGCAGTGCGGCATCGGCATTCACCAAAGCGAGTGGCACACCACACAGTTTGGCCATCAAACCTCCTGGTACGGTTACATAACCACCCATACCAAGCACCACATCGGGTTTGCGACGACGCATGATGACAAAACACTGAACAAAACTGTTCATTAACTTAACCACGCCCAGCGCACTGTGCAACCAACCTTTGCCACGCAAACCGCTAAAATTGATGGCATCGAAATCCACACCATGACGCGGCACGATATCGGCTTCCATACCGTGTGTCGTACCTAACCAAGATATTTTCCAACCGCGTGCGCGCATGGTGTCAGCAATCGCTAAGCCAGGGAAAATATGCCCACCTGTACCGGCTGCCATGATAAGAAGATGACTCATGCGCGACCTCCGCGCATGAGTAATCGATTCTCATAATCGATACGAAGCAAAACAGCCAATCCTATGCAATTGATCACCACACCGGATCCGCCGTAACTCATCAACGGCAAGGTCAATCCCTTAGTTGGCAGTAAGCCTAGATTGACTCCCATGTTGATGAAGGTTTGTACGCCTATCCAGAGGCCTATGCCTTTCGCAACGAGGCCCGCAAATACATTGTCAACAGCGATCGATTGACGACCGATATCAAATGCGCGTCGCACTATCCAATAAAAAGCGAAGGTCACTAGCAAGACACCGGCCAATCCTAGCTCTTCACCAATCACGGCTAATAGAAAATCGGTATGCGCTTCGGGTAGGTAATGAAGTTTTTCTACGCTGGCACCCAAGCCGACACCAAACAATTCACCGCGACCAAACGCAATCAATGAATGCGTCAACTGGAACGCTTTGCCTAATGCATTTTCCTCAGTCCATGGATTGAGATAAGCAACCATACGTTCGTAGCGCCAAGGGGAAATCAAAATGATGGCAAAAAATACAGCGGCCAAAACGCTGATGATTCCACCAAACCAAATGATGTTAAATCCACCCAAGAACAAGATGCCCATGGCAATGCACACCACCACACCAAATGCACCTAAATCAGGTTGCAACATCAGTAAGCCACCACATAAACCTGCAGCAATCGCCATCGGCAAAAAGCCTTTGGTGAGTTTGTGCATGTATTGTTGCTTGCGCACGGTGAAATCAGCGGCATAAAAAACCATCATCAGTTTTAATATCTCTGAAGGCTGCAGACTAAATCCACCAAAGCCTATCCAGCGACGTGCGCCATTGACACCTTTGCCCACGCCGGGGATCAATACCATAATCATCAGCACGAGAGCCAACATAAATAGGAAGGGTGCAGCGCTTTGCCATTGCTCGATTTTTACGCGGAAAGCAAACAGGCCAGCAATCAATCCTATAATTACGAACATCGATTGCCGCATTAAAAAATGATGGTTTTTATAGTTCGCGTATTTAGGCGAATCTGGCAATCCTATAGAAGCCGAGTACACCATCACCACGCCCGTCAACAGCAGTAACAACACAACCCAAACCAAAGCCTGATCATATTCAAGCATGCTGGAGCGCTGCCCAAGACGGCTATCGCTGCTAGCTGCATCGACGTTAGCACTCCATGGCAGCGTTAACCTCATGCGCTGATCTCCCCATGCGAGAGACCCAATTCACGTACAGCGTCACCAAACACTTGAGCACGATGCGCGTAGTTAGTAAACATATCAAAGCTGGCGCATGCTGGTGACAGCAAAACCACATCACCTTCAACCGCTATCTCAGCAGCACGCTCGACAGCTTGCTCTAGAGTCCAGCAATCGATGAGATCAATACCTGTGTCCGCTAATGCCGCGCGTATTGCTGGGCCGTCTTTACCAATTAACAAGACGGCTCGAACATAACGAGTAACGGGCTTAGCCAATGGCGCAAAGTCTTGGCCCTTACCATCGCCGCCGGCAATTAAAATTAAATTAGATTTAGTGTTGGACCCTAGTCCGTTAAGTGCTGCAATCGCCGCACCCACATTGGTGCCTTTGCTATCGTCAATATAATCAACACCACGAATAGTTGCGATAGACTCCACACGATGCGGCTCACCTTGATACTGCCTAGCTGCATGCAATAGCGGAGCCAGTGGTAAATCAATAGAACGACATAACGCCAAAGCAGCCAACACATTGCTGGCGTTGTGTAGTCCGCGAATTTTTAAAGCATCCGCCGGCATCAGTCGATTGATAAAAATCTCAGCCGGTTCTTTTTGCTTACCGCGTTTTTTCTTTTCACCCTCATCATC
>CAINAY010000340.1 GCA_903846425.1 uncultured Noviherbaspirillum sp. | reverse complement strand
TCAACCACGAAAGCAATCACGGCGCGTTTTTGTAGTTGGTAATACGAAGGCCCGGACGCACATCGTCACGGCGCGTTCCGCGCATTGGAAAATCTTGCAAACTATCGCAATGGGCAACAATAGAATTGGTATAGCGTTCGGCAATTTCTGGCGACGCTACCGATGCGATATAACGATAGAGAGAAAGCAACTGCTCCTGTGCTTCTAGCGTAAAGATTACGGAATACTTCTTCAAGTCGTTGCTTTGGCTTTCTTGTGCTCATCAGCGAGCGCTTCCCGCAACTGATCAACGGTGACTGCCCGCCCTGGGTTTGCCTTCAGCGCATCATACGCAGGCCCCACTTCTTGCATGAGCCAATTATCTACTGCGCGGTCTCGCGCCATCAATGCGCGCAACCCGTCACGGATAACCTCACTCTCAGTGGCATACTCACCAGCCGCGACTTTCGTTTTAACGATGTCCGCCATTTCATTGGGAAGAGTAATACTAAATTGTTGAGTGGTTCGCATGATGAATCCAAAATTGGGTCGACAGGATTTAATCCTGCTCCCACAAGCAACATTACGTCAAATTGACAATGCTGCACACCCAGATTTCGGGTCGGGTTTTTATTTGTCCCTTGTTAGCTTGCTCCACAATCCGTATTCTTGTAATGCTTATTGAACAAGTACTGCCGGAGGCTCTATGCGAGTAATTAATTTTTCTGATGCTAGAAATCAGCACAAGCAAGTCATAGATCAAGTTGTCGATGATGCTGATTTCACTGTGATCGCCAGACGCGATGTGCAGGATGCGGTGGTGATGTCTCTGGATACGTTCAACAGCTTGATGGAAACACTTCATCTGATGAAAAGTCCTGCCAATGCCAAGCACCTAAAAAATTCCATGACCCAATTTCGCAAAGGGCAAACCAAATCCAAGGGCTTGGTCGATGCGGAGTAAGTTGGTCTGGACCAACGCAGCATGGGAAAACTATGTTTACAAACGCACTCAACTTCGTTTCGTTTAGCTAAGATTTGACAAAACGTACGCTTTTACGTACTCTCCAAAAAAAGGAGTCGAATCATGTCAACAATCACCGCAAGTGAAGCCCGAGCTAACCTCTACCGTTTGATTGATGAAGCAGCGGAGTCACACAAGCCAATAGTGATATCCGGCAAACGAGCTAATGCCGTTTTAGTTTCTGAAGAAGATTGGAGTGCTATTCAAGAAACGCTTCATCTACTTGCAATCCCCGGCATGCGAGAGTCGATCAAGGACTCCATGGCCGAACCTCTTACTAAAAGCAAAAAGGCACTGAAGTGGTGACTTGGGATTTGGTGTATTCCAATTACGCTCTTAAAGATGCAAAAAAACTATCAGTAGCAGGATTAAAGGATAAAGCCCAAGCATTACTTGATATTTTGGAGACAGACCCACTTCAAAATCCGCCGCCTTATGAAAAGCTGGTTGGCGATTTAAAAGGTGCTTATTCACGCAGAATCAACATTCAACATCGCCTTGTCTATGAAATTTTTCGTAAAGAAAAGACCGTTCGTATTTTGAGAATGTGGACTCATTACGAATAAAGCGAACTTAAAAGATTGACTCGAGACTGGATCATGCATCCTCAGTCCGTTTCGATTCCGCCCCGAGCCACCATGATGTGTCAAAACCACTGCAGGTGTTTTTATATGCCACTTGTGGGGTTGCTTGGCGAAGTCGTATAGTTGATCGGACTAATTAACTAGTCATGCCTAGGAGGAGGCTGCATGCGAGTACTCAACTTTTCTGATGCTAGAAACCAGCTCAAGCAAGTCATCGATCAAGTAGTAGATGAGCTAGAGATTTCATACCTGTGATCTAGAAAAACCCGTAAAGGGTTATGCGAGCTGATTAACTGACTAAAGCAATGCCCAATTTTTAGGGCGACATCGCTAGAGATTGTTATTTCAAGAAAAGCTATCAAAAATAGCTTTTTTCATTAGAGGAATATCCTCTGATGTGTAAGTAGCGCGTATCTGTTCATCGTTTTTCTCACCATGCAGATTCGTTTTAAACAGAGCGGTACGACGCGAGAAAGGTATCTCACAAAAATGGATTGCTTGTGCTTTTATCTGACGCACAGGAAAGCCAGCACGAAGCGCATTAACGTTTAGCCAAATATCATCGGCTTTAGGGCAGCATTGCAGGAATGAGTCGCCTGCAACTTTAAGCGCAAATAAAAACCGAGGTGGATAAATAACACCACTTACTCCAGTCGCAAAATTCTCAAATGACGGTTCTGTGCTGCGACACATTGCCCAAGATTTGTATGGCGCAAGCTGTAAATCCACAAAATTAATTCTTCGGGCTCGATGACAATGAATAAAATTGGACATTGAGTGCCATGCGTCGACTAATTTTTCTAACATGTACGGCTCATAAAGTATATCGTCATCCACAGTAACTAATGGATGTTCAAACTTATCAACCAGCTCAAGATAAGGGAAATATTTAGTATGTGGACCAACATCCCGACAATAGATTATTTCAGCACCACGCTTAACTGTACGTTGCAAGCTGGCAGGAAGTGATTGACCGCGCAAATGGTCACTCAAAAACAGTATTAGTCGCCGTGGTCGCAAACTACCAGACCCAATACTTTCTAAAGTTGCGAATACACGAAATACGCGATCAGAGTGCGAAGTCAGCGTTACTATGACGGGGGACAATGGGTCAACCAAGGGCTGACGAGAATACTTATTCTTAAAATAGTTTGATATAAATTCCCACAAATCTCTCATCTATAAATTCCTTAATATTGGAAATTTATTAACTGAAAGAATTTTATCACGCCAAAAAATTAGAGAATGTTTAGTGCCGTTATCTATAGAAAGCCATAAACTGGGGTCTTTTCCATCTAAGGTACCGATTCTATTAACTTGATATGCTTTGGTATATTTTTGAATATAAACTAAGCAACAACAAAGCAACAAATGAATATCAACTCTGATTACACAAAAAGAGTCGTGATTAATCACCATGACTTACCTTGGGTTCCTAGTCCTGAATCAGGTATTGAAAGGCGAATGCTTGATCGAATTGGCGATGAGGTTGCAAAGGCAACGTCTATCGTTCGTTATCAACCTGGATCTGCATTTCAAACGCATACCCATGAGTTTGGTGAAGAGATATTCGTTTTAGATGGAGTTTTTAGTGATGAGACAGGCGACTTCCCGGCTGGAACCTACATCATGAATCCTCCGGGCTCTTCTCATGCCCCTCATAGCGAAAGTGGTTGTACTCTTTTTGTGAAGTTACGACATCTTGGTCCGGATCAAGTAGAGCGAGAAGTGTTAAATACTGCGACTGCTACTTGGTATCAAGGGATGGTGCCTGGCCTGCATGTCATGCCGCTAATGCAACAGGGCAGCGGATCAACTCTGGTGCGATGGGCTCCGCAGACCTATTTCAATCCCCACAGGCATTATGGCGGCGAAGAAATATTCGTGGTTGATGGTGTGTTTGAAGATGAGCATGGACGCTATCCGGCCGGCTCGTGGATTAGAAGCCCTCACATGAGCTCGCACCAACCCTTCAGTAAAGAAGGCTGCACCATCTTTGTTAAGACGGGACATCTACTCGGTTAATTGCGATGGGAAACGTGTAAATCGACCTCTACCCTCACCCAACAGGCTATCAAAGCATCCAGCTTATACGGATCGCATGTTTATACGGCAAGGCTGCGTCTAAGATGCATAAGAAAATTCAATCATCAGGACTAGATTGCGAGACTGTTTCGTAGTCCTGTCCGCCGTAATAAATTCCGATTATGGATACTTGTTCCTGATCTACGGAAAAGACAATTACTGCTCGTTTTTTGTAGTTATACCCGAGCTATCTAAAACCCCGATACCCACGCCCAAAGAGGGTTATTGTATAAATTTATCAATCTAATTGGATTAATTGCCTTGATCTATTGATCGACCAGGCTCACTATCTGCCCATCGTGATTTAAACGGTAGCCTGAAATGAGCCGTTGGATAAATACCTACTCTTTCACTATCAAAAAAACCGCGTCCTATTACGTCACTCACATCATGGTGGCGGCGATGGTTGCCTATACCGTCACCGGCGATCTCGTCACAGCCGTGACCTTGAGCTCGCTGGAACCAACAGTACAAGCGGTGGTGTATTTTTTTCTCGAGCGATTGTGGCAATCGATTGCATTTACTCAAAATCGCGCTGCTATACAGGCTTAAGCTGAGACCGCCTGATGGTTACTTATGATTCTTGGGAATCAAAGCTAAATTTTTCTACTATTTACTCGTTAAGGCACTCACATGGCTAGCAAAAAAAAGCACTCATTAAGTATCGACATCGGGATATCCGATTCAAATCGAAAAAAAATTGCTGACGGTCTGTCTAATTTACTTGCTGATAGCTATACGCTGTACTTGATGACGCACAACTTTCACTGGAATGTCACAGGCCCGCAATTTAATACCTTGCACAACATGTTCATGACTCAGTACACCGAACAGTGGGCTGCATTAGATGTCATTGCAGAACGCATTCGTGCACTGGGCTACCCATCACCAGGTACGTATAGTGAATTTATTAAACGTGCTTCTATCAAGGAAGTCGATGGTGTACCCAAAGCTACCGATATGGTTCGTCATTTAGTGAAAGCACAAGAAGCCACTGCACGAACCGCCAGAAAATTATTTCCTCTAGTCGATGGCGCTAATGATCAGCCAACAGCCGATGTGCTGACTCAGCGCATTGATATCCATGAAAAAACAGCATGGATGTTACGAAGCCTGTTGGAAGAATAAGTTGGAATACAATCTATAACGCTTTAACATCTTTTTCTGCTCACCCATTTTTAAATTATGAAAAAAACTAACTACCTTTTTGGTCTGATTATTTTGTGCTTGGCATGTGGTTCCAGTTTTTCGGCTGACCCTAAACCAGCTGATACAAAAGCCGCCACACCAGCTGCAGCTGCTGCTGAAGAGCCTGCAGTTAAAAAATCAAATACATAGATTTGCCACGAAATTTATCTTTCCAACCTTGAGTGAACCATACCCTGGATGAGGTATCGGCAAACTTTTTGAATTACCAG
>CAINAY010000339.1 GCA_903846425.1 uncultured Noviherbaspirillum sp. | reverse complement strand
CGTTTGTTTGGTTATCTCGAAGGTAGCCGCAAATTGATTTTGGTGGAGCCGCAAGCGTTGCTTACGGAAGCCTCACGACTGCCGGGCTTGGATGGACAAAAAATGTCTAAGAGCTACGGCAACACGATTGCATTGCGTGATGATCGCGACACCGTCACGAAAAAAATCCGAACCATGCCGACTGATCCAGCGCGCGTTCGCAGAACCGATCCTGGCAGCCCGGATAAATGCCCCGTTTGGCAATTCCATTTGGTTTACTCGGATGATGTGACTCGTGAATGGGTCACCAAAGGTTGCAAATCAGCGGGCATAGGTTGCCTCGATTGCAAGCAACCGGTGATTGACGGCATTTTGAAAGAGCAAGAACCCATGCGCGAACGGGCGCAGCAATATCTGGATGATCCATCACTGGTACGCGCGATTGTGGCCGATGGATGTGACCAAGCACGTAAGTTCGCGCAAGAAACGATGCGTGATGTACGCGAGGAGATGGGGCTCTCGTATAACTAAGCAGCGCAACAAATAAATTAAATAAAGCACTTTAACTTTTCTGCTTAACTAATTGATATAGATATACTATTTATGTCGATGCACCAAGCCATAGATGTTGCCTCGCGTTGGGTGCGTCGCTTCGCGGGTCTGATTCCACCCAACAGTAAGGTGCTGGATTTGGCGTGTGGTGGAGGCCGTCATGCTCGCTATGCTGCGAGTTTGGGGCATTCAGTGCTGGCGGTTGATAAAGACGTCAGCGCCCTAAGTACTAATCCGACTCAAAACATTCGCTGTCTGTCGTTTGATCTGGAACTGAGCGATAGCCCAAGTCATGCCGATTGGCCATTGGCACCTGACCAATTCGGCGGGATCATCGTCACCAATTACTTGCATAGACCCTTGATGCCGGATTTATTCGGGAGTATGCGAGCGGGTGGCGTTCTTATTTATGAGACTTTCGCGCAGGATAATGGCCTTTTTGGCAAGCCTTCCAGCCCAGATTTTTTGCTTTTGCCTGGGGAATTGCTGCGTTTGGCGTCCTCAAAGCCAGAATTCCATGTACTGGCTTTCGAGGATGGCTACGTAAGCGATCCCAAGCCTGCCATGGTGCAAAGGATTTGCCTCATCCGTGGGCCGGTTGGACCACCAGAATCACGCACCTTAGACGCCCATCCTTAGCAAGGCAATCTGTCCGACGAGCATCGCTATCCGCTACAATCACGGTTTAGATTTTTGCGGTGACACAATTATGATCAAGGGCAGCATCGTTGCTATCGTCACGCCTATGCATCAAGACGGAAGTCTTGATTTGCCAGGTTTGAAAAAACTGATTGACTGGCATATTGCAGAAGGTACGGACGCCATAGTAATTGTTGGGACTACTGGTGAATCTCCTACGGTAACCGTTGAAGAGCATTGCGAATTAATTCGTTTGTGCGTTGATCACGTCGCAGGACGCATTCCTGTTATCGCTGGTACGGGTGGTAATTCGACTTCCGAAGCCATAGAACTAACCATCTACGCAAAGAGCGTGGGTGCCAGTGCCTCGTTACAGGTGGTGCCTTACTACAACCGCCCGACGCAAGAAGGCATGTTCCAGCATTTCAAAAAAATTGCAGAGGCGGTTGATCTGCCCGTGATTCTTTATAACGTGCCCGGTCGTACTGTGGCCGATATGAGCAATGAAACGATAGCTCGTTTGGCGGATGTCAAAGGGATAGTCGGTGTGAAAGACGCTACCGGAAATCTGGCTCGTGGTACCGAATTGTTACGCGCTGTGCCTAAATCATTTGCGGTTTATTCGGGTGATGATGCGACTGCGATGGCACTGATGTTGTGCGGCGGTCAAGGAAATATATCAGTCACTGCGAACGTTGCGCCACGCGCGATGCATAATTTGTGTGTCGCGGCCATGGAAGGTCGTATTGCTGATGCGATTGCCATTAACAATAAACTGATTCCACTGCATAATCGATTGTTTACCGAGCCTAACCCAGTACCCGTGAAATGGGCGCTAGCGCGGATGGGTCATATCGAAGCAGGTATTCGACTGCCTCTAGTGACCTTAGGTAGCGCACACCACGACGCGGTTCTTTCAGCGTTGCGTGAGTCAGGCGTTCTGTAAAGCGACGAGCGGCCTATGTCCATTTAAATTATCGACTGTATCTCTAATGTTGCTACGAAGTGGTAGTTGATTTCTTTTCAAAATTTCAGTGAATTTCCCCCACATGATGACTCTTGCCTTACGTTTTAATTTGACCTCGTTGCGTCGTTCAGCGTGCTTACTTTCGATGGCACTATTCACTCTATCAGGCTGCAGCTCGGTAGGTGAGATGCTGGAGCCAGAAAAAATCGATTACAAGAGCGTTGGTAAGAAGACTAATGCAGGCAGTAAGCTGGAGGTTCCTCCTGACTTAACTCAGACCAAGGGCGATAGCCGCTACGCCGTAGGAGAAAACTCGAAAGGAACGGCGACCGCATCATCTTTCAACGAAAAGCGTAAATCCACAGAAACAAAGCCGGTTGAAGGCAAAGTGGCGCCATCATCAGATCCGCTCGCTGGAATTCGCGTTGAACGTGCAGGCAGTCAGCGCTGGCTGGTGAGCAAAGAAGCGCCAGATGTTGTGTGGCCGCGTGTTAAAGAATTCTGGCAGGAAGGTGGGTTCTTGTTGGCCGTCGAAACCCCTGAAGCGGGTGTGATGGAAACAGACTGGGCTGAGAACCGCGCCAAGATTCCACAAGATTTTAT
>CAINAY010000338.1 GCA_903846425.1 uncultured Noviherbaspirillum sp. | reverse complement strand
GGAACCCAGGCTGTCTTTGTGGCGATTACTTTAATGCTTTTAATCAATTCGATAGCAGTACGCCAGGCACTTAACAAAAGCCTTCTAGACCCGTTGCGACAAATCAATGAGGTTATTCCGGCAGTGCAGGCGTATTCATCAGGAGGCGTGGCCCCTCAGGAAGCAAGCACGCCCTTTCGCTTGGCAGAGATTGAACAAATTCGGGAGACGCTGATGGAGATGGCGCATACGATGCGCGTTATGCGGTTTTCGGAACTTCGGACTGAACGCCTTGTGGCGGTTGCCCAAATGACCCAAATGCTCGCTCACGATGTACGCAAGCCTTTCTCAATGCTAAGGATGGGCCTCACCATGCTTAGCAATGCCAAAGACCCCGAGAGCTTGAAAAAAGTAATGTCTCGCATCGTCCCAGAAATCGACAAAGCCATGAGCAGTGTTGATGGCATGATCGCGGACGTTATGGAAGTCGGCTCGGTATCGACGAATCTTATACAAGAGCCTGCGAGCCCAGAATCATTGTTTGAGTCGACCCTTGGTGAGATTATTCGCATTTATCCAGAAGCGAATATCACTTTTAACTATGAGCTTAAACACGAACACATGGCAAATGTTCATGTGCAGAAAATTGGCAGAGTTTTCTCTAATATTGTCGGCAATGCGTTTCAAGCTATGCGCAATAAAGGTTTAATGTGGTTTAAGACTTCTGAGCGTGATGGAATGATCGAATTTTGTATTGGCAACGGGGGCTCTGTGATTCCTGCCGAGAGTCTCCCGAAGCTATTTGAAGCTTTCTTTACCAGTGGTAAAAAAGGTGGGACGGGATTGGGGTTAGCAATCGCACAAAAAATCGTGACGGCCCACGGCGGCAAAATCTGGTGCGAATCTGTTAAGACTGCGGCACATCCTGACGGCAAGGTAGAATTTTTCTTTACGTTGCCGATTGCTGGGCGCATCAATAGAACCACCGCGACGTTGCCGCATCATAGCTATGACATTGCTAAGCAACTCGGGGTGATAGAAGCGAATGCTCCGCCATCGTTAAGCATCGATAAAGGCGAGTTGTCATTAGAAGAAGATTTGGTCCAACATTACACCAACTCAAATCTAGCTTTGCGAGTTCTTATTATCGACGACGAGACCATCTACCGTAGCGCTCTGGCGTCATACCTAACGCGGACTCCAGAACTAAGTAAAGCACTAGACATCATTCAAGTTGATGGATCTAATGCAGCCCTCCAAGAAGTGTCTGAACGTTACTTCGATCTCATCATCACCGATATGGACATGGGAATGACTTCTTTAGACGGATTTGAATTGGTGAAAGAGCTAAGAAAGTGCGGCTCTAAAGCGCTGATCTGTGTGCACTCCAACCGTATCTGTGCCGGTGATAACAAAGCCGCTATAGACGCTGGTGCTGAAAGCTTTATGCCAAAACCAATGGCCCGTGCGCAACTTTTACGAATCGCCTTGCAGGCAGCCGCATTGGCAGCGTCAAAAATTTCGCTCACGGAAACCGCGTTAGTAGACGCCGGATCTAATCCTTCAAAACCCGGCGTACTGATCATTGATGACAGCGCGTTTGTGATCTATGCATGGGAACAGACGCTGATGATGGACACGAATCTTTACACCATGCAAAGTTTTGAGGAGCTTCAAGAACGGCTCGCTACGGAGCCAGATTTTCTGCAACGTTTAAACTATGTCGTCACTGATATGCACCTCGATGGCTCACGCAGAAACGGGCTTGATGTCGGACGATTGATTAAAAGCATTAGATGGGATTTACCGGTTCTCATGAG
>CAINAY010000337.1 GCA_903846425.1 uncultured Noviherbaspirillum sp. | reverse complement strand
TGGTACCGAATGCGCTAAAAAATGCGGCGGCTAGTTCATCCGGCTCTTGCGCGCGATCTCCGCGCACACCTATACGTTCGCCATACGGAGGATTGGCGATCAAAATACCAGCTTGCTCGGTGGGTGCTTTGATTTCTTGTGCTTCGATTTGTTTGAGTGGCACATCAAAAGCTATTCCCGCTCTCGTCAGATTATTGCGGGTCATGACGATCGCGTCGCCAGAAATATCACTACCAAAAATCAAGGCGTCGCTAATGACGTTGGGTGATGCAACTTCAGCTTTAATCGCGTGCCATTCGGCTTCGTCAAAGTTGATAAATTTTTCAAACGCAAAAGATCGATTGATACCCGGGGGTATGCCCGCCACCATTTGCGCAGCTTCTACTAATAACGTACCCGAGCCGCACATAGGATCTAGCAGCGGTACGCCGGGCTTCCAACCCGCGACACGTAATAAGCCTGCGGATAGATTTTCACGTAAGGGAGCATCGCCCGTTTCTTCGCGCCAGCCACGTTTAAATAAAGGCTCGCCTGAGGTATCAAGATAAAGCGTAACGGTGCGCGCATCTAAAAAACCAGAAATACGCATATCGGGTGTGCGTGTGTCTATCGATGGACGTTCACCTTCACGATCACGAAAGCGATCGCAAATCGCATCTTTAATTTTTAAAGTAATGAATTCCAGACTTTTGACCGGCGATTTGATGGCAGTGACATCGACACGCATCGTGTGGCCCACATGAAACCAGTCTTCCCACTTTGATTCTAGGGCAAGGTCGTAGATATGGTTTTCATTGGCATAGCTGCGGTGAGCGATACGCATTAACACGCGTGAAGCGATACGCGAATGCAGATTTAATCGCATGGCATCAGACCACTGGCCCGAGCAGTGCACGCCACCGGGAACTTGGTTGTGCACTTTGAGCGTGCCACTTTGTTTGGCGATTTCGCTGATTTCTTCAGCGAGTGCAGCCTCTAAACCGCGAGGGCAGGGGCAAAAATAAGAAAGTACAGTAGCCATGGATGCCTTTTATCCGTAAATGATCAACAGTCCATACGTGTTGATCGTGGGTGATGAATGAAGATGATGAATAAAGATGATGAATAAAGATGATGAATAAAGGTGTTGAGAGAATATGTTCAGTGAATGAGTTGAGTAAAGCAGGCATCCCGTTTATGGCGGGATGCACGTTTGGATTATTTGCCCATCAAGGCGCGTTCAACAAATTCTAATCGGTCTTGGCCCCAGTAACCTTCTCCATCGACACTGTACCAAGGAGCACCAAAGACATTGGTAGCGATGGCTTCTTCCGTATTTTTGGCGAACTCTGCGGCAACAGCGTCACCGGTCGATTGCTTGAGTAGTTCGGCACCGTGCAAACCGAGATGGTCGGCGATGGCAATCAAGGTGGGCTCATCAGTGATATTTTTCTCATCTTCCCAAACGGCATGACCTAAGGCGTGAGCAAGCTCAAGAGCTTTGTCTGTTCCATGCGCTTGCACCGCAGCGATGATGAGTTTGGCACCCGGCTCGCCTGAAATAGGAAAAAACTTAGGATGCAGCGTCATGGGGATATTCAGAAATTTACTCCAACGCTGTAGTTCAGCCAGACGATAGGCCTGACGTTGCGGTGGACGCTGAGAAACAGGTATGCCACCCGAAACACTAAATACTTTGACTAAATCCGCCGGCTTTACATGAATGGTAGCGTTGTATTTTTTTGCCATGGCGACGAGTCGCGCATGACCCAGATACGACCAAGGGGAGTGGGGAGCCATGTAGTAGTCAATTGTTTTTGTCATTGTCGTCTCGCAAAGGATGGAGTAATTAAATTATTGAAATGGTTTTATTGGAATGGCTTTACTACGACGAGAATTACAACAGCAATCATACCCAGCACGGGGACTTCATTAAACCAGCGATACCAGATATGTGAATGAGTATTTTCGCCGTTCTCGAATTTTTTCAGTAAGCTTTTGCAGATGTGGTGATAACCGATCAGTAGTATGACTAAAACTAATTTTAGATACATCCAGATACTCTGCTCGCCTATGCCATATTGCAGCCACAACCACAGCCCGAGCACCAACGCCGGAATCATTAACAAAGTCATGAAGCGATACAGCTTGCGCGCCATGAGCAACAGACGTTCATTAACTACAGGATTGGTTTCCATCGCCAGGTTAACGAAAATTCTGGGCAGATAAAACAAACCTGCAAACCACGAAGAGACAAACACTATATGCAGAGCTTTAATCCACAGCATGCTTATACCCTCACTTCGCCATGACCTAGCACGACATATTTAAGTGAGGTGAGGCCGTCTAATCCTACCGGACCGCGCGCGTGCAATTTGTCGTTAGAGATACCTATC
>CAINAY010000336.1 GCA_903846425.1 uncultured Noviherbaspirillum sp. | reverse complement strand
TCTTTATGAAACAGGCCATCATTCAGCGTCTGATCGGTCTGCTGATCATTACTTTCTCTAGCATCGCATTCGCCGATGCGGGTACGCGCAATCAAGAAATTGCTCAATGTACTGAAGCTGAGCTAGTTACGTGGGGCGATGGTCAAGATCGCCCAGCCGGTGCGGCTTCACTTATATTTTTTTACAAGCACAGCGGTGCACCGCCTTGGTTTCAAGAACAGCAGGTGATGAATCTTCTTACTCGCGCTTCGGCGGAATGGTCCAAGTGCGGCATTCCAGCGCACGTCACGCCATGGCAAGGAAAAGTTGAAAACACTAAAGGCATCATCGTTGTTCAATGGGATGCGAGTGGCAGCGGCGGACATTTTGGGCTGGCTAATCTCTCGCAAAACCAATTGTCATTGGGAGTGCAGGCTTTTAACTTACTGAATCAACGAAATCCAACGCACAATGCACTCGAAACATTGCAAATGGTGTTAGCGCATGAGATGGGACATTTTTACGGAATGCTGGCGCATTCGCGACGCTGCGTAGATGTTTTGTCTTACTACAATGATGGCAAGGGTGGTCAATGCTATGCGCGCGATCCTAGTCAGCTAAAGCTATATCCAGAATATCGTTCAACATTGCCGACTGCTTGCGATATTCAACGCTGCCGCATACTGAATCGCATGCCGTAACAGATTTAGCAGTCGTTATTCACGCGAATCAGCGCGCTCAATCGCCTGCTGCGCATACCAACCGATGCGGCCCTCGGGATCCATACGGGCGATGTCATCCAAGGCCACACGCAATAGCTCATTTTGCTGCTCAAGCGCATAGACTCGATTTCGTAAATTGCTGGCATCAAGCCAGGAGCCCACAGCGCTAATCAAGCGGGCTATCAGATAACTCCAATTAGGCATGGTGTGGGTTCGTGGTTTCTCGCAGGATGAGTGTAACTCGACTCGCTGCACCGCCATGATGAGGGTTTGATCTGCAATCAAATATAGAATTCAAACACTAGGCTTTATTTTGTTTTCTGGCTAGTGCTGTAACCATCCGTCAGCGTGTGAAGGAATACCACGACATCATCAATTTCTTGATCCGATAAAGCCGGTTTTTGCCCGAGCTTACGGTCATACGGTGACTCTTGCACATTGATATTTTTGTGATGCGGCTTCGGTAGATCGTTGAATTTTTGTACTTTGCCCTGGACTATTGGGTACCACGCCTCAGGATGGATGTCGCGTGTGACATAAAAAGTCACCGCCTCGCGCAGAGTCTTGATTTGGCCATTGTGGAAAAAAACCTGACGCGTAGCGACATTACGCAGCGTTGGAACTTTGAATTTTCCGCAGGATGTAGGCTCGGCTGCTTTACCTAACCGACCCGACTGACACAAACCAAGATCGAACCGCGAACTATCGGCATTCGCTGCAATGGTCTGGTTTCGTGCAACCCCCAACGCGTCGTAGGTAAAATCGGTAAACAACGGCGAACTACCATCGTCCCCTTTTTCGCTGGGGTGACAAGCCGCACAGTTAGCACGCTTTTCTTCATTAAACAGCCGCAAGCCACGCATCTCAGCGGGTGAAAGTTCGGCCTTACCTGCCAAATAAAAATCGTACTTAGAATTAAACGGATGAAATTCATTGGCCTGCAATTGATATTCCTGCAGAGCGTTACTCAGGTGCATAAACGCCGTGTCAACGTGATCAAGGCTGTGCTCGCCATATAATTTTCTAAACGCTGGCGCGTACTGAGATAGCCGAATTTTTTCAATCACACGAGCACGTGTACCGTTTGCCATTTCGTTTGCGGCCAACAAAGGACGCTCAGCTTGGATAGCAAGAGTTTCGGCACTGCCATCATGATTAAAGCCACCTGACGGCGTGCCTTCGCTATTAAAACTAAACGGCGGAGTTTTTTGCATATAACGCAGCGATGGGACGGCTCGCGTACCCGGCTGATCCATCGCGACACCCCCAAATTGCACAGACAATGCATTCGGTTGTGCATGTGCATGGTCGGGCGAGTGACAACTAGCGCACGACATTACGCCGGAAGCAGACAATGACGCATCATGAAAAATTACCTTACCCAATGCAGCAGCTGTAGTGGGTGCATTAACTGACACTGTTGTCTGTTTTTTTTCACAAGCAGCCAGTGGCACAAGCAAACACGCGGCCATCACTGATTGGAAAATTGTCGAATGAATTACCTGCATAGGTAGCAAAATTATAGTGATAAGTTAGAACTTGGGATTATTCTAACAATTTGGCTTAAAGTCTGTTAGAACCACGATGAACGTATCATTACTCGCAACCCATCCACGGTGCGCTATACTACGTTTCGAATTTTCCCGCCTTCTCGGCGCCTCTTATCCAACGGTGAATCATGGACTCCGTGCCCTTCTGGGTGCAACTGTCAGCCCTGATTGTATTAACTCTGATTTCCGCTTTTTTTGCGATCTCTGAGACGGCACTGCTGTCGCTGAATCGACATCGCATCAAGCATCTCGCACGCCGCGGATCGCGGCTAGCTATAACTACACTCTGGTTGCTCGATCATACCGATCGCATGTTGTCGCTCATACTCATCGCCAATACACTTCTGAATGCATTGATCACCGCGCTAGTGACATCGATTGCTATTTCTGCTTTTGGTAACAATCAAGAAGTGCTTACTATCGCCACAGCCGTGGTGGCATTTTTTCTGATTGTGTTTGCAGAGATCACACCTAAAGTGATTGGTGCTACGTATCCCGAGCGAATCGCGCTACCGGCATCTCTAATCATTAAGCCACTCATACTATTAGCGCGCCCAGTGATCTGGTTTGTGAATTTATTTGTGCGTGGCCTATTGTCTCTAATGCGACTGCGTACCGGTGTGGATGTGCGTGATCAGCGTCTATCGCCAGAAGAACTGCGCTCCATGGTTTTAGAAGGCGGTAACTTCATCCCCGTTAAGCACAAAAGTATTTTACTGAATTTGTTTGGCTTAGAATCGGTTACTGTCGAAGATGTTATGACTCCGCGCGCGCAAATTGAAGCATTAAATTTAGCCGTGCCTGTCGCAGAGATCAAACATCAGCTCACCACCTGTTATCACAACAAGCTGCTAGTGTTTGAAGGTGAAATAAATCATGTCGTTGGCATACTGCATGTACGCAAAGCGATGGCTTTGCTCAATCAAGAAGATGAACTCACGGTTGAACATTTTCGTGAATTACTAACGCCGCCGTATTTCATACCCGCTGAAACGAACTTATTTGCTCAACTCCAGTATTTTCAAGAAAATTACGAACGTCTAGGCATCATTGTGGATGAATACGGCGAAGTACAAGGCCTGGTCACACTCGATGACATCATTGAAGAAATGGTGGGTGAATTCACTACCTCTACCCCAGGCGCCACTCGCGGCGATCAGTTCGATTGGGACAAACAGGGCGAATG
>CAINAY010000335.1 GCA_903846425.1 uncultured Noviherbaspirillum sp. | reverse complement strand
CCAACGCGGTGATCAATCGTTCTACGCGGGTAAACGGCAAGCCTGTGATTGGTTTTTCCGCTGGGAGTTACCACGAGTAGATGCACAATTAGATTTGCTCGACTCATTAGACAAAACCACCTTAGCCATGCAGGACGATTGGTTTTAACTTGCGTGCAAATTCTTCAAATGGAACGACCATGATTAAGCATATTGTGATGTGGCGACTCAAAGATCATGCCGAAGGTGCTGATAAATCAGAAAACGCCATAAAAATGAAAGCCTTGCTAGATGCCTGCTCAGACGTTGTTCCCGGCATCCATACCTTTGAAGTGGCGTTAGCTAAACCAGGCTATGACTGCACCTATGATGTGGTGCTGTACTCAGAATTTGATTCTCTGGCTGCACTACAAGCCTATCAAGATCATCCTCAGCACGTTGCACTGAAGCCTTTTGTTGGCGCAGTGCGCCTTGATCGGCAGTGTATGGATTACGAAGTAAAGTAAATTTAATTAATTTAAACCCATTTAGCCAAATAACAAAAATACCGGAGGCCACGTGCATACAACTAAACAATTATTCGATCTCACTGGTCGCACTGCGCTCATCACAGGTGGTTCACGTGGGTTAGGCTTGCAAATGGCAGAGGCCTTGGGCGAGCAGGGCGCGAAATTAATAATTTCATCACGTAAGCAAAATGAATTAGATGAAGCCGTAGCGCATCTCAAAAAAATGGGTATCGATGTTCTGGCTATCGCAGCTGATTTAGGTAAAGAAGAATCCATCAAACCATTGTCTGAAGCAGCGATGAAACATCTGGGGCACGTTGATATCTTAATTAATAACGCTGGCGCAACGTGGGGTGCACCAGCTGAGGATCATCCGGTAGAAGCGTGGGATAAAGTTATGGACTTAAACGTGCGCAGCATTTTTTTGCTGTCGCAATCGATAGGTAAGTTATCCATGATTCCACGTAAGTATGGTCGCATCGTGAATATTGCTTCAATCGCTGGCCTTGCTGGTAATGGTGCCAACATGCAGACACTCGCCTACAACACTTCCAAAGCAGCCGTCATTAATTTCACACGCACCTTAGCGGGTGAATGGGGTAAATATGGCATTACCGTGAATGGCATTGCACCCGGATTTTTTCCTTCAAAAATGTCGCGTGGCCTTCTTGAGACTATGGGTGAAGACGCGATACAACGCGCACCCTTGCGACGCTTGGGTGACGACGAAGATTTGAAAGGCGCTGTAGTTTTGTTTTCTAGTGCAGCTGGCAAGCACATTACTGGTCAAACGCTCGCCATTGATGGCGGCGTGTCAGCGGTCATCATCTAATTATGTCGATTACAGCTTTTCCATTTGATATTCCGTTTCTTGATGAAGTCGGTGTCGAATATTTAGGTATGGAAGGCGGTAAGTCACAAGTCGCCCTTAATCTTGAGCCGCGTCACATGAACAGTTGGCAAGTCACCCATGGTGGTGTAGTGATGACACTGCTGGATGTGGCAATGGCACTGGCGGGTAGATCGCTCGACGCAGAATCGCGTGCGTGCGTCACCGTTGAAATGAAAACCAGTTTTCTTCAACCGGGTGGTAAGCCTGGTCATCGATTAGTAGCGAGTGGTCATGCCTTTCATCGATCAACCACGCTATGCTTTTGTGAAGCCGATCTGTACGATGGTGATCGATTGGTAGCAAAAGCGATGGGTACCTTCAAATACATTAAGCATACAAATCGGCTAGATATTTCCAGTAAATCTCCCTCCACAAAGGAATAGTCATGACAACGTATCAGTGCATGGTTCTCGCATCACGTCCACAAGGTGTTGTGACTCCAGAAAATTTTCGTCTTGAGACCAAACCCGTTCCCTCAATTAAAGAAGGTGAGCTTTTGGTGCGTAACCACTATCTCTCACTAGACCCGTACATGCGCATGCGTATGGAAGATGTAAAAAGTTACGCTGCACCTCAAGCGTTGGATGAAGTCATGATTGGCGGCACCGTTGGTGAAGTCATCGAATCTAAGAACACAAAATTTAAGGTGGGCGATACAGTTGTTGGCATGTTTGGCTGGACTGAAATAGGCATTTCAGATGGTGCACTATTAAAAAAAGTTGATACCAGCCATATTCCTATGTCGGCTTATTTAGGCGCAGTGGGTATGCCGGGTATGACGGCTTGGTATGGCCTGAATAAAATTATTCAGCCGAAAGCAGGTCAGACCATCGCGGTTTCCGCTGCTAGTGGTGCGGTAGGAAGCGTGGTGGGACAACTCGCAAAATTACATGGATGCCGCGTCATCGGTATTGCAGGTGGCAAGCAAAAATGTGATTTCGTCGTGGATGAATTAGGCTTTGATGCCTGCATCGATTACAAGGGTGGCAATCTTTATAAAGACGTAAAAGCGGCTGCACCGGATGGCATTGATGGCTTGTTTGAAAATGTCGGCGGTGTGGTGATGGATTCGGTACTAGCTCGTATGAATCCGTATGGCCGCATCGCGCTGTGTGGTTTGATTTCGGGATATGACGGTCAACCCATGCCTATCCATAATATTCGAGTCATTTTATCGATGCGTTTAATGCTACAAGGCTTCATCGTGTCTGAGCATATGGAGTTATGGCCTGAAGGATTGGGTGAAATCGGAGGCCTAGCCGCGAGTGGCAGACTGAAATTCCGCGAAACAATTTCACAAGGTTTAGCGAGTGCGCCTGAAGCCTTTATCGGCCTTTTACGCGGGAAAAATTTCGGTAAACAATTAGTCAAATTAATTTAAATTAGTAGAAGACTACGATGAAAAATTTTAATAACCGCGTCGCTGTTATCACGGGTGCTGCCAGTGGATTTGGTCGCGAGTTTGCATTTTTAGGCGCTAGCTTAGGCATGAAATTAGTGCTGGCTGATGTACAAAAAGAGGCGTTAGCCAATACAGCCAAAGAATTAGAAGCAGCGGGCGCTGAAGTCATCTTCCAATTATGCGATGTCAGCAAAGGCGAGCAAGTTGAAGCGCTGGCAGATGCAGCGATGAAGCGCTTCGGTGCGGTACATTTGGTGTTTAACAACGCAGGTGTGGGTGCGGGCGGACTTATCTG
>CAINAY010000334.1 GCA_903846425.1 uncultured Noviherbaspirillum sp. | reverse complement strand
GATTTTCACCCATGGCACCGGGCGCTAGCTGAGTCGCTTTTTTCAGGGCATCGAAGTAAGTCTTATCCCAAAACGCATAGTACTCATACGGATATAAGTACAGCGCTTTATCGACACCGCCATGAACCGTTAAATCAGCTTGCTCATCACCTTCCATACCCAGTATTCCTATCTGCACAGGGCTATCAACCGCTTGCTTGCGTATGCCCGAAATAACGGATTGTGTTACTCTGCTTTCACTCACAAACAAGGGCGCAACTTTGCCGCGATTAACACTAAGGATATGCATACGATTACGTTTTCGTTGCGATGTTATTTACTGGACGCCCATGAACAAAATGTTGGACAGCTTCAAATGCTGGTCGAAAATATCGTTCGTAACTATCGTGCTCTACAAATCCAATATGCGGAGTTGCCAATACATTTTCTAAACGCAGCAATGCAAGCGTAGGTAACACTGGCTCAGACTCATAAACATCGACCGCTGCAGCTCCTGGACGGCCTGCTTTCAGTGCCTGCTCTAATGCGTTCGGTGCTATTAGTTCAGCGCGACTTGTATTTACAATGAGCGCATCGGTCTTCATTAATCCAAGCTCATGCTCGGTAACTATATGACGCGTTGTTTCACTTAAGCGCAAGTGCAAGCTCAGCACATCGGAAAGCATAAATAATTCTTCTTTTGACTGAGCAGTCGTCAAACCATGCTCTCGCGCCAGCGATCGACTTGTCTCGCTACCCCAGACCATCACCTGCATACCAAACGCGTTTGCATAACGCGCGACTAGCTGACCAATGCGGCCATAACCCCAGATGCCGAGTGTTCGCCCATGTAAAACACGACCTATCGTGTTTCGCTCTGCGTCAATCGAGCTAGTTTGCCACACGCCTTGCCGCATGAGATTGGCATAGGTAGGCACTCTTCTGCTGGCCGCGAGTATTAAGGCCCATGTCAATTCAGCAGGTGCAATTGGATCGCCAGCACCATCAACTACCGCAATTTCCCTTTCGGCCGCTGCTTTAAGATCAACGTGGGAGCCCATACGACCGGTCTGACAAATCAGTTTTAACTTTGGCAACCTAGAAATCAAGGCGCGGTTTAGGGTCGTGCGCTCACGAATGAGCACCAACACCTCAAAATCTGCCAGCCGAATTGCTAGCTGACCCTGGCCCTTCGCGCTATGCTGAAAAATGGTTACGTCGAGCCCATTCAAAAGCTCAAAACAAGGTAGCTTGCGAACGGCATCCTGATAGTCATCGAGGATGGCGATTTTCATAGAAGTTATTGCGCCTTTTAAAAATCCGGCGGGATTGCCGGCGTTTTCACGTTGAAAGGATTTCTTGATCTTTGGGTGTGTTTTAACGGTAATTGACTGAAAATATCACCTTTTTAAGGCACTAATTGTTGGCCTGCTTGTATCAAAACCATTCTTGTTAATAGTTCAGAAGAGTACAATCTTTCCATAATTCTTTTAGATAATTCTAATTAAGACGCTCAGCCACTACTCTGATTCAACTTGATCAAACTCATCGTCGTTTCCTGCAAACTTTATCTGCCCAAGTGTTTTCTGCTTAAGTGTAGCCAGCAGCCGCATGGTCTTCGCTCGCGTCAATGACCGTCTCGTCCAAGCTGTTGAGGTGGTTTTGATGGTTTCTTTCTCTTTGCTGCATTAGTTATGTCACTAGTCTCCCCATTACCCATGCGCGAAGGCGTATCTGCCAGTCGTGTTTGGCTGCCCAACGGGCAGTGGAAAACCATCGGGGATTATTTTGTTGTTCGTTTTCCCCAAGTGACGCGTGACAGTTGGCTTCGACGAATAAACCGCGGGGAGTTAGTCGATGAAAAAGGCGACGCCGTAACCCTTGAGCATAACTACCGTTGTGGTGCTTGTATTTACTATTATCGTGAACGGGCTATTGAGCCGCCGATTCCATTCCAAGAAATTATTCTTTTTCAAAACGATGAGTTACTCGTCGTTGATAAGCCTCATTTTTTACCCGTGACCCCGGGCGGGCGTTTTCTTCGAGAGACATTACTTGTTAGATTAAAGCTTCGCACAGGCCTAGAAACTTTATCGCCAATCCATCGTTTAGACAGAGAAACCGCCGGTGTGATGATGTTGTCGGTTAACCCAGCTACTCGCAGCCTATGGCAATCCTTGTTTCGGAAAAAACTAGTGACGAAGTATTACGAAGCACTTGCCACTTATAGAGGTGACTTATCTTTTCCTTTAGAGCGGCAAAGTCGTGTCGAACGCGATGATGCTTTCTTTCGCATGAAAGAAATTGACGGTGAGCCCAATACGCATACGCTTATCGATTTGATCGAAATACGTGAGAATTACGCCCTGTATGGTTTAACGCCGGTGACTGGCAAAATGCATCAACTACGCGTCCACATGAATGCACTCGATATCCCCATTCTGAATGACGGTTTTTATCCTGTTGCGCATCCTGCTGGGCAAGATAATTTTTCTAAGCCTCTTAAACTACTTGCAAAGCATATCTCATTCATCGATCCAATTACTAGTGAATCCAGGTCGTTTGAAAGTACACAATCCTTATAAATTGGTTTTAGCCAATACAAGCTCACTCTCTACTTAATGTCTCTTAACAGCCCACTTGACGATACTCTATCGTCGCAGTTAATTAACCGTGCCATTGTTGCTTTATCAGTTGCTGCATTTGGCAGCGGTATGTCGATGCGCGTTATGGATCCCATGCTGGTGCGGCTTGCTTCTGATTTTTCTATTCCTGTTGGAATAGCCTCATGGAGCGTTACTGTATTTGGAGTGGCTTACGGATTTTCTCAATTATTGTTTGGTCCCTTGGGTGACCGCTACGGTAAAGTCAAAGTAGTCGCCATTGGTAGTGCGGCGTGTAGTCTTGCTGCACTTTTTTGCGCGTATGCACAAAGTTTTTCATGGTTATTAATTGGCCGAGTCTTGGGGGGTGCTACTGCTGCCTCTATCATTCCATTAGCTATGGCATGGATAGGCGATGTCGTTGCGTATGAAAAACGCCAAACAATATTGGCAAAATTTCTTATTGGTCAAATTTTAGGTTTATCTGCCGGAGTTCTTGTTGGCGGTCTTTGTGCGGATTTTTTAACTTGGCGTATACCTTTTTTTATCATCGCTACATGGTTTGCTTTGATTAGCTTGTATCTAGGTTCTCATAGCAAGCGGCTACCTAACCATACTCATGTCGTTCAGCTAGGTGAGGGTTCAGGTATATCGAGGATG
>CAINAY010000333.1 GCA_903846425.1 uncultured Noviherbaspirillum sp. | reverse complement strand
CCAATAAAGCATTCTCTAATTGGGTGCAGCGTAATGTTCGCCCACACAAAGTCAATGGCTATGCAATCGCCACACTGTCACTGAAAAAAACTGGCGTTCCACCGGGTGATGCGACCGCGGATCAAATTGATTTCGTGGCAGATCTGGCTGATCGCTACAGCTTTGGTGAATTGCGTGTCACGCATGAGCAAAATCTCGTGCTCGCCGATGTGAAGCAATCAGATTTATTTAAGTTATGGGAAGAACTCAAAGCCCACGGACTGGCCACTCCTAACATTGGCCTACTGACCGATATTATTTGCTGCCCGGGTGGTGATTTTTGCTCACTCGCCAATGCTAAATCGATTCCGATTGCGCAAGCGATCGCTGAGCGTTTCGATAACATGGATTTTCAGCATGACATCGGCGAAATCGAACTGAATATTTCTGGCTGCATTAACGCTTGCGGTCACCATCACGTAGGCACGATTGGTATTCTCGGCGTTGATAAAGATGGATCGGAGTGGTATCAAGTCTCGATCGGTGGCGCACAAGGTAACCACAGTGCAATTGGCAAAATCATTGGCCCTTCGTTCGCCTCCGGACAAATGCCTGAAGTGATCGGCCGTCTGCTTGAAGTCTATGTGCGCGACCGCATAGAAGAAGAACGTTTTATTGATACCGTTAATAGACTTGGCATTGATCCATTCAAGGATCATGTGTACGCAACACCGATTAAACACGGTGCCTTTGCAGCGGGAGAAGATGCGCATGCCTAAAATTATTAAAGACAAAGCGATCATCAACGACGACTGGACGCTACTGAAATTAGCTGAAGGTGAATCCGCCGAGTCAGTGAATGTACCTTCAGGTAAACAGATTGTTCCTCTCAAGGTCTGGTTAGCGCAGATAACGAAGTTAAAAAATCGTAGCGATATCGGTGTGTGGATCGCTAGTGATGAACGCGCTGAAGTATTAGGCGATGCAGTAACGACGCTGCCGCTGATTGCCATTGATTTTCCTAGCTTCTCCGATGGTCGTGGTTACTCAATCGCCTACCAACTACGCGCCCGCCAGGGTTTTGAAGGTGAGCTGCGTGCTATCGGTGATGTGTTGCGCGATCAATTGTTTTATATGCAGCGCGTGGGCTTTAATGCCTTCGCAACACGCCCCGATAGGAGTATCGAGGATGCACTGAAGGGCTTAACGGATTTTTCCGATACCTATCAAACATCGTGGGATCAAAAAACACCTCTGTTTCGCCGTGTGTCACGCCCTGCCGCTGAGGAAACGCTATGAGTACGGCGAATTACGATCAGGTTCTGGCCGCCACTCGCGCTACGCTTGAGCGTATCGCTACTGACTTTGCACCTGCGGTCTTTGCATCCAGTTTGGCAGCTGAAGACATGGTGCTAACTGATCTTATTTTGAAAGCTAAACTACCGATAAAAATTTTCACGCTAGAGACGGGGCGCCTGCATGCAGAAACTTTGGGTGTACTGGATGCGGTACGCAGCACCTACGGTGTCGACCTCACACTTTACAAACCTGAGCCTGCAGAGCTAGAAACGTACGTGCGTGAAAATGGATTGAATGCTTTTTATGACAGCGTAGAGATGCGCAAAGAATGCTGCCGTATCCGTAAAGTTGAGCCACTCAACCGTGCACTGGCTGGAAACAAAGCCTGGATAACCGGACAACGCCGCGCACAATCGGCCACACGCAGTGAACTGGCGGTGCAAGAAGATGATGCCGCACACGCGATGCAAAAATTTAATCCGCTCACTGATTGGACTGAAGAACACGTCTGGCACTACATCCGTAGTAATGAGGTGCCCTACAATCCGCTGCACGACAAAGGCTATCCCTCTATCGGTTGCGAACCCTGCACACGCGCCATACAAGCCGGCGAAGATATACGTGCTGGTCGCTGGTGGTGGGAATCCCCTGACACCAAAGAATGTGGGCTGCACGTCGTTGACGGCAAACTCATCAGAATCAAACCCGCTACGAACGAGACACCAACACCATGAATACCCTCGCTGAAAAAATCGTCATTGATGCTGCCAGCAATCGCCATCTCGATTGGCTGGAATCTGAAGCTATTCACATCATGCGTGAAGTGGCGGCTGAATGTACCAATCCCGCGTTACTTTTTTCGGGTGGTAAAGATTCCGTAGTTTTACTTCGCATTGCCGAAAAAGCTTTTCGTCCAGGTAAATTTCCTTTTCCTTTAGTACATATCGATACGGGTCATAATTTTGAAGAGGTGATTCAATTCCGTGATCATCGCGTAGCTGAACTTGGCGAACGACTGATTGTTGGCTCTGTAGAAGATTCGATCAAACGTGGCACGGTTCGCTTGCGTAACCCGCAAACAGATTCGCGTAATGCTGCTCAAGCGGTGACACTACTTGAAACGATAGCGCAGCATAAGTTTGATGCCTGTATTGGTGGCGCTCGTCGTGATGAAGAAAAAGCACGCGCCAAAGAACGTATCTTTTCTTTCCGTGATGACTTTGGTCAGTGGAATCCGAAAGCACAACGTCCTGAGCTATGGGATTTGTATAACACTCGCGTTCATGCCGGTGAAAACATGCGGGTATTCCCTATCTCAAATTGGACTGAGCTCGATGTATGGCAATACATCGCGCGCGAAAAACTCGAGCTACCCACTATTTATTACGCGCACGAACGCGAAGTTATTCCGCGTAATGGGTTGTTAGTGCCACTGACTCCGCTCACACCAGCACACGAAGGTGAAAAAGTCGAAAAACGGATTGTACGTTTTCGTACCGTTGGCGATATTTCATGCACCTGCCCAGTAGCGTCCACTGCATCTACTGTGTATGACATTATTGCTGAGACAGCGGTCACCCAAATTACCGAACGCGGAGCTACGCGCATGGATGACCAGACCTCAGAAGCCTCTATGGAAAAACGTAAGAAAGAAGGATATTTCTAATGAATGCCGTCGTTGATAAAAACAAGCTACACAATGATGCGCAATCTCTTGAGCGCGGCATGCTGCGCTTCATCACTGCTGGCTCGGTGGATGATGGCAAAAGCACCCTAATCGGTAGACTACTCTTCGATAGCAAAGGTATCTTTGCTGATCAACTCGATGCGATTT
>CAINAY010000332.1 GCA_903846425.1 uncultured Noviherbaspirillum sp. | reverse complement strand
GCTGACGGCTATACCCTCGTCATCGGCCAAACCGCCAACATGGTGATCGGGCCTATTTTGCGCCAGAACAATTTATATGATCCCGAGCGTCACTTTGCCCCGATCAGCCTCATTATGAAGTCTCCCCAAGTCATGGTGGTGGCGGCGCAATCCCCAATTAGAACCGCCAAAGAGTTGATAGCCGCTGCTAAATCTGCACCCGGCACTTTAACCTATGGTTCTGCTGGCATTGGCAGCACAGGTCATATCAGTGGTGAATTATTAAACCAAGCCGCCCAAGTGCAGTTTTTACATATTCCCTATAAGGGCGGGGCAGCGGCTGTCATGGATTTAATGGGTGGCCGTATCACCTATTTGTCCACGTCGCTAGCGTCTGCTGGTCAATACGTGGCCGAGAAAAAATTACGCGCCATCGTCACTACTGGCCTGCAACGCGCCCGCCCTATGCCCGATGTCCCCACACTCTCTGAAGCCGCCTTACCTGGCTTTGAGCTGGTGTCTTGGCACGGCTTTCTTGCACCTGCCCGTGTACCGCGATCGGTGGTACTGCGACTTAATCGCGAATTAGTAGCCGCCTTAGGGACTCCGGAGGTGCAGAAAATGCTCTATGCCGAAGGTGGTGAGATTAGTCCCAGCACACCAGAGGCATTTCAACAGTTTTTACATCAAGAATTAAGCAAATGGGGACAGATTATTCGCAGTGCAGGGATACGCCCTGAATAAACGCGCGTAGAGCGTGTCAACGACCTTGCAGCAGGCCTAACTAGAAGCAGTGCTGGTATGCTCGTACTGGAGAGGCAGCTGACATTAATTGCGCTGACTAGTTGATTAGTTAATTGATTGTTCAGATAAGACCCAAAACTAAACTATACGGCCTCGAGCAAAAAGTCATGCGCTTAAAGTAATTGACAGTTTCTAGTGATATAGCACATGAACCCCATTAGCCCAATTGCTTGGTGATTGGACTGATAGGTGAAGGGCAAAGCAAGCCCTCCTCCTGTGAATCAATCACGCCACTTCTCAGATATGGGAACCTTAAACAGTAGAACCTTATCATCCTTTGGGTCCTCAAGATACTGTAAGCGCCCTAGGGCGACAGCTCCGATTTGCACCTCTATGGTGCGATAACTGACATCACCGGTGACCTTGGCTTTGCTCTGCAGTTCGACATAATCCTTTGCTTGTAGTGGACCTAAAATAGTGCCATTGACTACAGCATGCGTGACCTTAATCTCACCTTCAACACGAGCCGCTTGGGACAGCACTAATGCACCATCCACGTTTCCAGTGGCTGTCACATTACCGCGCACTATCCCATCTATACGCATACCACCGGAGAATGTTAAATCGCCGGAGATCTCCGTTCCAGCGCTAATCAATGTATCGATACGATCGATCACCTTTGGTCTTTTTTTGCCAAACATGCTTAATCTTCCACACTGGATTTCATGACAATTCACAACTCTAGAACATACAAGTTAGGTAAATATTATTCAGGTATTTGCCGCTCCAGGTCGTAAAATCGTTCTGCCATCTGTCGGGTGTTGAGCACAAACTGATGCAGTTCAACAGCAATTCGTAAACGATGGACTTTAGGTGCATCAAACGAATCATGATGCTGTGCGATTTGGGCAGTTTCACTCAGATGCAGTTCAGCATCGGGCGCAGGTCTAGCCATGGCACTCTCGCTACGCGAGGCGCTACTTGACTTTGTGTCGCCGCTAACCTTGGCACTAGTCGTGCCAGTAGGTCGGGCGATGGGCGGATTGACTCGCCCCAAATTTAAGTAACTGTCTACCATGGTTTTTTTGTCTAAAAATACTGTTTTAATATCAACGAAAGAGCTTACAG
>CAINAY010000331.1 GCA_903846425.1 uncultured Noviherbaspirillum sp. | reverse complement strand
CATACTTGCGGCCACGTCGTTTAATCGGTGCAGCTCAGGAATTGATTCCACGTTAAAGCAGAGAATGTCATGTGACAGCGCCAGACGCATTTCATCGCGTGATTTGCCCACGCCTGAAAAAATAACTTTTTTCGTGTCACCACCAGCGGCGATCACGCGCTCTAGTTCACCGCCTGAAACGATATCAAAGCTTGAGCCCAGCTTGCTTAGTAGATTAAGAACAGCCAAGTTAGAGTTAGATTTAACCGAGTAGCAAACAAGCGCACCTCCATTGCCTCTGCCATGCTGTTGACAGGCCGTTGCATACGCAAGGAAATTTTCTGTCAAACTGGCGCTGGAGTAAACGTAGGTAGGCGTCCCGAACTCTGCGGCGATTCGATCAAGCGCTGTTTGTTCGGCATGTAATTTGCCGTTTGTATAAGTAAAGTGCGACATGATCTAGGCTAGCGGGATTGGGACGAAGAGTCACCGCCCCCTGCGTCTTCTGAAGGTTGATTTTTGGGTGGTGCACTGTCAGGTAAATACAGAGCCCCGGTTTGACCGCAGGCGCTTATGCCTGTAATCAAAAACGCCGTTAGAATCACGCGCAAAGTGGTCATGAATGAAAAAACTGGGTTTTGGTTTTGCAAAAAACGACTAAGTGGAGTGTAGCATGACCGAATCGGAGTACTTGGTGCTGGCTGAAGCTGTGCTGAATGATATTGAAATTAGACTAGAACACATTGCCGATAGTAGCGACGTTGATATTGAATGCAGCCGAAGTGGGAATGTGCTTGAAATTGAATTCATCGATACGGATTCAAAAATCATTGTCAACACACAAGCGCCTATGCAGGAAATATGGATGGCAGCACGCTCAGGTGGATTTCACTACCGATTCAACGGGCAGCAGTGGCTGGATACTCGCGATGGATCGGAGCTTTACGCTGCGCTGTCAAAAGTCGCTTCCTTACAGGCGGGTAGTACTATCACGCTCTAACGGGCTCTGTTTTTTGAGCCCGTCACTATCAAAATAATTCGCTCTTCTGTCCTTCTTCCGTTTTTTCTGAAGGAGGCTTGGACTCAGACGGTGGTGAAATCCCGAGTGATCCTACGCCGCCCGAGTCTGAATTTTCTGAATAAATATAGTCGCCCCCTGCGGTGGCAATCCCCGAGGGGATTTCTCGCTCAACCGTAGCTATTCCGGGCAGGGCTTTTTGCATATAGCCTATCCAGATAGGTAGTGCAAGACCGCCACCCGTTTCGCGATTGCCCAGATTTTTCGGTTTATCAAAGCCTATCCACGCAACGCCAACTAGCTTGGGATGGTAGCCCGCAAACCACGCATCAATCGAATCGTTAGTAGTACCGGTTTTGCCGGCAATATCAGGGCGTTTTAATGAGAGTGCTCGCATAGCTGTTCCATGCTTGATCACGTCTTTCAACATGCTGTCGATCAAAAATGCATTACGCGCATCGATAATACGAAGGTTTTCATCGCCTGCTTTTTCGGGTGTGACTTGGAAAAGTGTCGTTCCATTGTTATCGGTGATTTTTGAGATCAGGTAAGGATTGATTTTGTAACCACCATTCGCAAATACGGCATACGCTCCCGCTAATTGCAGCGGAGTGACAGCGCCTGCACCAAGGGCTAATGTCAGATACGGCGGATTTTTTTCTGGATCAAATCCAAAACGAGTAACGTACTCTTGAGCATACGCAGGGCCGATGCGATCAAGGATACGGATGGAAATCATGTTCTTCGACTTTGATAGGCCTTTGCGCATCGACATCGGGCCTTCATATTTGTTGTCGTAATTTTTGGGTTCCCACGCTTGGCTACCCGTTTGTGTTGCGTCGTAAGTAATCGGCGCGTCATTAATGACGGTGCCTGGTGAGAGTCCCTTTTCCAGTGACGCTGAATAAATAAAAGGTTTGAAGGAGGAGCCTGGCTGGCGCCAGGCTTGCGTCACATGGTTGAACTTATTGCGGTTGAAGTCAAAGCCGCCGACTAACGCGCGAATCGCGCCATCTTCTGCGCTGGCTGAAACAAAGGCTGATTCAACCTCAGGTAATTGAATAATTGCCCAGCCATTGCCTTCTTGCATGACCCGAATAATCGCTCCGCGTCGTATGCGTCGATTCGCAGGTGTTTTATCGGTTAGCGCACTGGTAGCCATTCCAAGCCCCGTGTCTTGGATGGTAATTTCTTCGCCCGATGCCAGTAAGGCGCGAACACTCTTAGGTGTAGCCGTCAACACAACAGCCGCTACGATGCCGTCGCTGTCTGGATGTTCTGCTAATTCGGATTCAATCGACGCCTCGGCTTCCCCTTTATCAGCGGGGATATCCATATAGCCTTCGGGACCGCGGTAGACCTGACGCTTTTCGTAATCCAATACTCCGCGGCGTAGCGCGAGGTAGGCAGCATCTTGGTCGGCCTTGGTGATGGTGGTAAAAACATTCAGGCCGCGTGTGTAGGTATCTTCTTTGAATTGGTCATACACCATTTGCCTGGCCATTTCGGCAACGTACTCTGCATGGACGCCAAATTCATTGCTATCCATTTTGATTTTTAGTTGCTCATCGCGCGCCTGCTCGTATTGAGCGGTCGTGATGTAGCCGAGATCATGCATGCGTTGCAGTATGTATTGCTGGCGAGCCCTGGCTCGCTTGGGATTGACTACAGGATTATTCGCTGAAGGTGCCTTGGGGAGGCCAGCTAACATCGCGGCTTCGGCAATAGTGATGTCGTGCAGTTTTTTCCCGAAATATATTTGCGCTGCAGATGCGAAACCATACGAGCGCTGTCCCAAATAGATCTGGTTCATGTAGAGCTCAAGTATCTGATCCTTGGTCAGATTTTTTTCTATTTTCCAAGCGAGTAGAACTTCGTATAACTTGCGTTTAACGGTTTGTTCGCTACTTAGGAAAAAGTTTCTTGCAACTTGCTGAGTGATAGTCGATGCGCCTTGCCGACTACCGCCCATTGCATTGTGTAATGCAGCGCGCAGTATGCCCCAGTAATCGACACCACCATGTTCATAAAAACGATCATCTTCGATAGCCAATACGGCTTGTTTCATGACTTTTGGAATGTCTTTGTAACGAACTAAGCTGCGTCGCTCTTCGCCAAACTCACCGATCAACATGTTATCGGCAGAAAAGACCCTTAGCGGCATCTTAGGTTGGTAAGTCGCAAGGGAATCGATATCGGGCAGATTCGGGTAGGCCATCATCATCATGAAGCTGACGAGCAATATCCCAATCACAGCCAGACCGGTGAGCACGCCAAAAATACTTAGCGCAAGCTTGATCGGTGCAGGCAATCGGTCCCGGCGGGGAACGGTAGGTGAATTTCCTTCTGGAGCATTTGAATTCATGCGGGAAGTAGTAAGAAAGCGCTCATGCGCTTGATGGCGCCCATTATAGCGTTTCAACAATCGAGCTTTCATGTCGGCGGAATTGTTGAACGCTTTATTGCTTTGTATAGCTTGTAATCAGACTAAGAGTGAACTTAGTGGGCACATTACGTCAGGATTTGACAACGCATGCAGGACTTTTCTTTACAGCTAAAAAAGGAGCTTGATAGCATCGACAAAATTTTTAAAAATGCAACGATCTCGATGAAGGTATGGTTTGAGAATTGGACTTCTAAAGGGTTTTTTAGCGCCGCGTTCGACCCCACTATTGGGTATCGATATTAGCTCCGCTGCAATACGTGTCATTGAGTTGGCACGTTTGTCTGATGGTTGGCGTGTGGAGCACTACGCCGAGCATGAATTGCCTCGAGCTGTCATGCGCGAAGGCAGCATCGTTCAGGTCGATCAAATCACCCAAGCCTTAAGTGATGTCATACAAAAATCGGGTAGCCGTCTAAAAGAGGCTGCTATGGCGCTTCCACCGGGGCTGGTAATTCGAAAAATGCTGACCCTGCCGGATGATCTGTCTGAAGATGAAATTGAATTGCAGGTTGAATCGGAAGCCGCGCAAAATTTACCTTTCCCCCTCAATGAATTAAATATTGATTTTGGTGTTGTGGGTCCATCAGCCGGAAATCCTGGGAATGCCGACGTGATTTTGGTGGCGACACGCAAAGAAACAATTGCAGAGCGTCTGGAAATAGCGCAAGCCGTTGGTATTCGAACGGTGGTGATTGATATCGAGTCGCAAGCCTTGATGGCTGCATTACATTCAACGAAAAATTCAGTGGATAACCTTGTTGCCACGCGCGCCCAAGCCGTTTTACAAATCGGACGTGACTCGAGTTACTTTTTTGTCGAGAATCATCGAACTCTTATATTTGAGTATGAATTAACTATAGGATTTCTAAGGCTACAGAAAGATCTCGATCGACATCCCGATCAGGTTGTAGCCACCACGAAAGCTTTCTGTGCTGCCATCTGTCAAGAATTCAAGCGTGCATTACAGATCTATTCAACAACATCGCAGCATGTGCCTATCGATAAGTTTTTCCTGTCTGGGCAAGAACAGAGCTTATTTCGGTTGCCATCCATGATGCAGGAGCAATTATCTGTTGTTGCTGAATTTGCCAATCCTTTCGCCGAAATGAAATTTTCTACCGCTATCAATAAATCCAAACTTCAGACAGAGGCTTCTTCATGGTTGGTTGCCTGTGGGCTTGCAATGGCTGATAAAACTTCATGATGCGATTTAATTTTTTACCTTGGCGTGAAGAAAGGCGCCATCAAAAAAAGGCCGCTTTTAATCGACTAGCGTCCTTGCATATCGTCCTTGCACTCAGCGTTG
>CAINAY010000330.1 GCA_903846425.1 uncultured Noviherbaspirillum sp. | reverse complement strand
TTTCACCGGTGCCTTGAAAGAGCATCGTGGTTTGTTTGAACAAGCGCAGGGCGGCACTATCTTCTTAGATGAAATCGCTGAGATGCCATATCACCTGCAAACAAAACTGCTACGCGTTTTGCAAGAACGCAAGATCACACGTTTGGGAGGTAATGCGCCCATAGAACTGGATGTGCGACTGGTAGCAGCAACCAACAAAGATTTACGCGAAGCGATTGCTAATCGTGAGTTCCGCGAAGATTTGTATTTCCGTATTAGCGCATTCAAATTGTCGGTGATGCCATTACGTGATCGTCCCGGTGATATTTTGCCTTTGGTTTCACAATTTTTATCGAACTACGGCCCAGACGATCGTCAAATTAGACTCTCTGAGCGCGCTGCTGAAATGATGCAGCAATACAGTTGGCCCGGTAATGTTCGTGAATTACAAAACGTTGTTCAACGTGCGCTGGTGTTATCGAATAGCGACATGATTGATGAAGCCGATCTCATGTTTGATGAATGGGAATCACACGCAGCTGAACCGAATAAAGCGATTGAATTGTTATCTGTTGCTGCAGTAGTTGAAACGACTGCAGCAACGGCGATTGAAGATGGTGCACTGTCTACTGCAGTCAAGAGTAGCGAATACCAAGCCATCATGGCCGCGATTCGTTCTAGCAGTAACCGTTCAGAGGCAGCAAAAAAACTGGGTATTAGCCCACGTTCATTGCGTTACAAGATGGCGCAGTTTCGTGATCGCGGTTTACCGTTGTTAGCAGCAGCCTAAGCGGGAGGTACTGAGACATGATCCCAAAAATTAACAGCCAGGCCAATATCGATTCGATGTTGGCAGCTATGCGCCAGTATCAAGTCGACGCCGCAGGAAAAAATACGCAGCCGGTGTTGGCACCGCCTACACCAGAGATTGGTAAGCCGACCTTTGGCGATGCGATCAAATCGGCCGTAGAACAAACCAATGAAACTCAGCAATATGCGAGCAGCCTACGTCAAGCATATGACCGTGGTGAAGATGTCCCGCTGACGGATGTCGTACTAGCGATGCAGAAATCATCGCTGGCTTTTGAAGCGACTCTGCAAATACGAAACAAAGTGCTTAAGGCTTACGAAGACATATTGAACATGCCGGTCTAATCCAGCGTGTGATTGAAATAGTTAACCGTTTATTTTGAAATAGAACAGCCAACCTCTTAGAGAGTAGAACATGGCCGAAGCGACAATGAATGGGGGATTACCCCCGCAACTGCCTACAGGACAGGCCGCCGGTGCGGGTGATTCCGCAGGCGCATTACCTATGACGGGTATGCCCAATCCTGGACAGCTACCGGGCGCAATGAGTGGCGTATCCGGTGGCATGAATCAATTTAAGCTTTGGGCAGATAACCTAGTTAAACAGCCGGCTGTACGTCGCGCCTTACCTGCCATCGCACTCTTAGTGATTCTTTTGATCGCAGCGATGAGTTTTCAGTTTTCGCAGACAACGCCTTATCGTTCCATCATGCCAGGCATGACCGAGACCGATAAACAAGCCGCCATGGAAGCCTTGAAAGCAGCGGATTTCAAACCAAAAATTGATACCAGTAGCGGTCAGATTACAGTGCCTGATGGTCGTTATCATGAAGCGCGTATTTTCTTAGCGGGTCAAGGTATACCTAAAGAAGCGCAGCCAATTGGTATGGATTCATTAAAAGATAAATCATCCATGACGACCAGTCAGTTCATGGAGCAAGTTCAGTACAACTCAGCTATCGAGCAAGAGCTGGCACGCAGCATCATGCAGATTTCTACGATTAAATCAGCGCGCGTGCATTTGGCCTTACCTAAACAGAGCGTGTTCGTGCGCGAACGTGCAACACCTAAAGCGTCCGTCGTTGTGACTCCACATTCTGGTCGTGGTGTCACCACATCGCAGGTAAAGGCAATCGTTCATCTGATTTCATCCAGCGTTCCTTATCTCTCACCACAAAATGTATCGGTGGTGGATGATCAGGGCAATCTGATGACAGAAGAAAATCCGGTTGATGCAGCGATGGGTTTGACGGTTGCGCAAATGTCGCATAAGCAGCGTACTGAAGAATCGTATCGTCAGCGTGTTACTGAATTGCTGTCACCTGTCGTTGGTGAGGCTTCGGTAAAAGCAGAAGTTAACTTGACATTGGATTACACCACGGTTGAAACCACGACCGAAGATTTTGATAATAAAGATAAGGGCGTCAAGCCACGTTCAGAAGCATTGACCACTGAGCGTAAATATAAGATCGATCCGGAAGGTATTCCAGGTGCGATGACTAACTCGCCACCACCGGATGCCGATTTG
>CAINAY010000329.1 GCA_903846425.1 uncultured Noviherbaspirillum sp. | reverse complement strand
TAGAGGAATTTAATATACGAAACTGTATGCCGGCCTCATCGGTAGCGATGGCCATGGCGCCGCCCATGGCATCTAACTCACGCACCAAATGGCCCTTCCCTATGCCGCCAATCGAAGGATTGCAGGACATTTGACCGAGGGTTTCTATGTTGTGAGTCAGCAAAAGCGTCTTTTGGCCCATGCGCGCGGCCGCGAGCGCAGCCTCGGTTCCGGCATGGCCACCACCAACAACAATAACGTCAAATTCTGAGGGAAAATCCATGAAAATTGGCTGCGCAAGAAGCGTGAGAGGCACGAATTATAAAGGGTTTGATGGGCTGCCGGACTGTTTCACGTGAAACCTTCGCATAAATCTATCGGCCCGCTGATCCTGTTTCACGTGAAACAATGTCCATCAAAACGCGCTGATCCCTGTCTTAATGATTAATAGACCAACCACCACCAAGAAAAGTTTACGGACGAAGCCGGTTCCGCCCCACATGGCTAGTCGCGTGCCGACAAGTGCTCCGCCTATATTGCAGACGGCCATCAGCAGCCCCAACTGCCAGATCACATAGCCCGCGGCACCGAACCACGCTAACGCCGCCAGATTACAAGCCACATTAACGACTTTCGCTACCGCTGATGCTTGAAGGAAGTCCAGATAAAAAACCCGAACAAACAAAAAGATTAGGAAGCTGCCTGTGCCGGGGCCAAAAAACCCATCGTAGAAACCAATGGTGCTACCGATTAGTAATGCCAGCACCCTCTTCCGCCTTACCGTCATTTCGGGGTGCGCGTCAGCCGATATACCAAAATCTTTGCGCTTAAATACATAGGCAGCAACAGCCAACAAAATGAATGGCAAGGCTTTGCGCAATAGATCGGGGGGAAATGCTGAGACTGCTCGCGCGCCTAGAAAGGCAAACACCAGTGCGGCAAGTGCAGCAGGAATGGCGATGCCCCAATCAAGGCGTATCCGCATGGCATAACTGCGTGCAGCGAATGTCGTTCCCCAGACGGAAGCGAGTTTATTCGTGCCAAACAAGGTGGCTGGTGCGCTCTGAGGAAATACACTGAATAGCGCGGGCACTTGAATCAGCCCCCCGCCCCCAACAACGGCATCGACTAATCCAGCCAAAATCGCAGCCAATCCCAACAATAAATAATCAGAGAATAGTATGTCCAAAACCGGCGCAGGCCTCACTACAAAGGACTCACATGTTAGTGAGCACTACGGATTATCCCTTTGTTTATAAAGGGCTTAATTAACGCTGGCCACGAATAAGTGCTGAGGCGCGTTCCGCGATCATGATAATGGGTGAGTTCGGGTTGCCAGACGTGATCTGCGGCATAACCGAGCCATCAACCACGCGCAAGCCACTAATGCCTCTAACGCGCAACTCAGAATCGAGCACCGCCATGGGGTCAGTCGCCCGCCCCATCTTGCACGTACCAACAGGATGGAAAATCGTCGTGCCTATATTGCCGGCAGCAAAAGCGAGTTCTTCGTCAGTCTGAAAGCTTGTGCCCGGCAAGAATTCCTCAGGGCCATATTTCTGTAATGCCGGCGCTGACACGATACGACGCGTTAACGCGAGTGAGTCGGCAGCGACCTTACGGTCTTCACTCGTACTTAAATAGTTAGGCGCAATTTTTGGCGCATCGGTAGACTTTGCCGAAGCAATCCGAACGTGGCCACGCGAGCTCGGTCGTAGATTACAAACGCTCGCCGTAAATGCAGGGAAAGGATGCAGGGGTTCGCCAAATTTATTCAGCGACAAAGGTTGCACGTGATATTGAATATTGGCTGACTTTTGCGAAGAATCTGAACGTGTAAATAACCCGAGTTGTGATGGTGCCATCGACATTGGACCGCTGCGATTCAACGCATATTCCAAACCTATCTGCAACTTACCCAGCCAACTATTCGCCATGGTGTTTAGCGTTTTTACGCCCTGCACTTTAAAGGCCATACGTAACTGCAAATGGTCTTGTAAATTTTCACCCACACCCGGTGATTCGGCGACGACAGGTATCTGATGTTCGTGCAACAGCTTAGTCGGACCTATGCCTGATAACTGCAATAGTTGAGGCGAACCAATCGCTCCCGCACAGAGCAGGGTTTCACGCTTTGCATGTGCAACCCACGACTGCCCACCACCGGTAAATTCAATACCGCGACATACATTTCCTTGCGCAGTTGTCTCTATTGATAATCGCTGAACATGACATCCCGTCATGATCTCTAAATTACCGTGACGGTTTTTTACTGATTTAAGAAATGCTTTTGATGTATTCCACCGTATGCCATTGCGTTGATTAACATCGAAATAGCCACAGCCTTCGTTATCACCGCGATTGAAATCATCCGTCTTAGGAATGCCCGTTTGTTCAGCGGCATTACGAAACGCATCAAGAATTTCCCAACTCAGTCGCTGCTTTTCAACACGCCACTCACCACCGGCGCCATGAAAACTGTTAGCTCCTGCATGGTGATCTTCGGATTGACGAAACACAGGAAGCACGTGTTGCCAGCGCCAACGATCATCACTCGTTTCATCTGCCCACGTCTCGTAATCTCTCTCTTGGCCGCGCATGTAAATCATGCCATTGATCGAGGAGCAACCACCCAAAACTTTTCCGCGCGGATAAATCAAACTGCGATCATTAAGGCCCGCCTCTTTCTCCGTGCGAAAACGCCAATCGGTTCGAGGATTATCTATGCAGTACAAATATCCTACTGGGATATGTATCCACACATAATCGTCTTTACCACCCGCTTCTATTAAGAGCACCGACACATTGCGATCTTGCGTCAAACGGTTGGCAAGCACACACCCAGCAGTGCCTGCGCCGATGATGATGTAATCGTAGCTACCCGCAGATTGTCTTGATGAAGCCAGCATGCTTGTCTCCACCGCGATTTATTTGGCGACAGGCATGGTGAACTCCGCGCCCTTAGATATCGACTCAGGCCACCGCTGCATGATGGACTTATAACGCGTGTAAAAACGAACGCCCTCTTCACCATAAATATGTGTATCGCCAAACAAGGAGCGTTTCCAACCACCGAATGAATGCCATGCCATAGGTACTGGGATAGGCACATTCACGCCAACCATACCAACTTCTATGCGACGAGAGAACTCACGTGCCGTATTACCATCGGATGTAAATAGCGCAACGCCATTACCAAATTCGTGAGCATTAATTAATTCGATAGCAGCAGCCATGTCGGGTACTCGAACAACACAAAGCACCGGTCCAAAAATTTCTTCTTTATAGATCGTCATATCCGGTGTGGTGTGATCAAACAAAGACCCGCCCAAGAAGAAACCTTTTTCATGCCCCGCCACCGTCAAACCACGACCATCGACCAACAAACGAGCGCCTGATATAACGCCCTGGTCGATATACGACTCAATTTTTTCTTTGTGTGCCGCCGTTACGACCGGACCCATTTCTGCATCCGCTTCCATGCCGTTTTTAATTTTTAGCGTACGTACCCGAGGTATGAGTGCCTCTACTAATTTATCCGCCACACTGCCTACCGCAACAGCAACCGATATCGCCATGCAGCGCTCGCCTGCTGAGCCATAAGCTGCTCCTATTAAAGCATCCACAGCTTGGTCGAGATCTGCATCAGGCATCACCACCAAATGATTTTTAGCACCGCCTAAGGCTTGTACACGTAATGGGTAAGGGCCTTTGCGGCTATTCCCTTCTGAATAAATGTACTCAGCAATCGGAGTAGACCCAACAAATGAAAGCGCTTTAATGTCAGGATGCTGTATCAGAGCATCAACCGCAACTTTGTCACCTTGCACAACATTAAAAACACCCGCTGGCAAGCCAGCTTGTGTAAACAAGTCAGCTAGCATCAACGATGCAGAAGGATCGCGCTCTGATGGTTTTAAAATAAAGCTGTTACCACAAGCAATCGCCATTGGCGCCATCCACAATGGAACCATCACTGGGAAATTAAACGGCGTAATGCCGGCTGTAACACCCAAGGGCTGACGCAGCTGCCAGTTATCAATGCCACCACCGATGTTGTCGGTGAACTGTGTTTTGAGCAACTGAGGAATACCGCAAGCAAACTCAACAATTTCCAACCCACGCACTACTTCGCCTTTGGCGTCACTGAACACTTTTCCATGTTCTCTGGTAATGGTTGCCGCTAGATCATCGTGATGCTTTTCAATAAGTTCTTTAAACTTAAACAAAATCCGCGCACGTTTTAATGGCGCTGTATCGGCCCATGCCGGAGCAGCTAACTTGGCCGAAGATACTGCTGCATTCACTTCCTCGACACTACCCAAACCGACTTCTGCTATCGCTGAACCAGTAGCGGGATTAAACACTGCCTGACTGCGGCCGCTAGTTACCGCCACTGTTTTTCCATGAACAAAATGCCCTAATGCAGGAAGTTTGCCACTCATGTTTTTTCCTTTTGTAATTGTTATCTCGTTGTCGAGAAAAAATAAAACTATAAATTATTGATTTTTAGCGACAACGTTTAAGCAGGTACGTAAGAATACCTGCAATTTACCTACTCTCGTTATGGCAACTGTGCATAAACCTCTGGATAAGCCTCTAAGAGAAGCTGAATAACAGGCAGATTTTTGACATACCTATTTTTTATACAAAAACAATCCTCACAAAAGTGCTGCCCTATTCAGAACTTATCTTCTTTTCAATCCTTTGAACTTAAACAGTCTTTTCTAGTTATCCACAGAAAAGGGTCTTCCTTATCTATTACTACTATCTTTAAATACAAACTACTATTAAACAAAGCGTATAAATATTTTTTGAAATTTATTCTTTTTATGGTGTGGATAAGGCTCTTAATAACTAATGGGTAAATTGTGAATAACTCAAAAATTTCTTGAAGGCACAAATTCTATGGGGTCATAGGAATAAACGCCCCAGAATTTCGTAATTGTTTTCTTAACCATTGGTGACCCGGACTACGCTCATCACGTTCATGCCACAACATATCAACCTGGAGCTCTGGCATAGGAAAAGGCAATTCTTTTGCAACCAGGGCATTGGTCATACCGGTGGCTTCAATTAAATGTCTAGGTAAGACCATTAACAAATCAGATGCTGCCACGACTTTACCTGCGGTAAAAAATTGATTAACCGTGAGTAGAATTCGTCGTTCACGATTTAACGTTAGTAGCGCATCATCCACTAATCCTCGAGCTCGACCAGAGAAACTAACTAATAAATGGTTCGCGCTACAGTAATTATCCAATGTTAATGTTTTTGTAGAGAGCGCATGTTCCTTGCGCATCACGCAAACATATTCGCCTGCGAATAATCGCTCGTGGCGTATAGGCGTTTCAGTAGCGCCTTGTAACTGAGCGACAACTCCTGGGAAAAATCCCACTGCTAAATCTATGTCGGCACGCAACAGCATTGGTCTTGGTTCACGTGTAGTTAATGGAACCATACGAACATCAATTCCGGGTGCTTGATTTTCAATAACTCTGACCAAGGATGACAACAACAATCCTGCGGTTGCATCAGCCATAGCCATTCGAAAAGTAGCGTGAGCACTAGCTAATTCAAAATTACGTGGGGCTACGGCTTCTTCTAAATCAGTTAATGCTCGTCTGACTGCCGGCCAAAGGGAGTCTGCCCTAGCGGTTGGTTTAACCCCGTGGGCGGTTCGTATGAGTAATTCATCACCCAAGGCGTCTCGTAAACGTTTAACCGCGTTAGAGACAGCCGGCTGGGTCATAGCAAGGCGACTAGCTGCGCGGGTGAGGTTTTGTTCGGTCATTACCGCATCGAACACACGTAGTAGATTTAAATCTAATGTTAAAAAGCTCATTTTTTCAATTCCACGGACATAGCGGTTGTTTACGAGAAGTTAAACAAATTTACCGTAATTAAAACCGATTATTCACAAAAAGCATTACGGTTATTTTAAAATAAAATTTTGTTTATATCAGACAATTAATTATACTGCGATGCAACAAGGAAGCTTTATAAAAAGGAATTTTATGCACAACTTTGCTAGCGCATCACCAAATAACGCAACTAATTCATTGTTTGTCGGCCAATGGATAGCGAAAATATTCGCACCGCAGCGCACAACACAAGACCAGATAAAAAACCGTGTAAGCAATGCGCGACAATTAATCAATTTGGCTAGAGACGTAGAACAGTCACAGCCCAATTTGGCAGCCGAATTTAGAAATTTTGCATCAAGGTCGTAAAAAACAGTTACTGACTGCTTTTAGTGGATAAAAGTCATTAACTTGAGCCTAAAAGCATTCTGCTTACAAATGGCAAGCGGTTTAAAGAATGCTATCAGTGATGCAAGGATTGTTGTTTGCGAAGAATCGCAAAGCGATGTCCAATAATGAAAACTATCAATCCAGCAAAAGTTAACAGTAAGGGTGTACCTACGGTGGTAAGTGTTGCCCCTGAAATTGCCACGCCTGAGGATTGACCTAAAAAGAAACAAGATGCAAACGCAGCGACGGCTGCGCCGCGCCGCTCTGGCGCCATTTGAGTTGCATTAATTTGTAGGGTGTTATGCATCATATAAAACCCTAGCCCAAACAAAAAACAGGCTGGCATAGTAAGCCACCACAAGGGCATCCAACCTATGCAAATTAATGAGATACACATAATCTGCGCACCTGTTTGTATCAGTTTTACTTCTCCAAAAACGCCAATCCACCGGCGCGATTGGAATGCAAAAGCTAAACCTCCTAATCCAAAAAGCATAACTAATGCACCAGAGGATGATAAGGACAAGCCATGCGTTGTATGTAAATGAGCAGGCACAAATGCTAACGAGCCAAAAACCGCAGCACCTTCTAAGCCGACCGTGAGTAACACTTGGCGAGCCCATGGAATGGTGAGCACTTTTTGAAATTCACCTAACATCCTCGTAATACCTGAACCCTCACCTAGTTGAACGACATGAGTATGGTCAGGTAGCCGCTTGCTATGAAAAC
>CAINAY010000328.1 GCA_903846425.1 uncultured Noviherbaspirillum sp. | reverse complement strand
TGAATATCACGGCGCAAATCAAAACGATCAGCGACGTGATTTAAATAGCGCATGATTTCAGGTTGTTGCGGATAACGCTCAGTCCAATTCCATTCCTGTAACAGCTCTTTAGAAAAATAGTAAGAATAGGAATGACTCTCTGAATCGCAACGCGCACCGGGATAGCGATTCCAGTACCAGGTACCACCTACACCACCCGCCGCTTCCAATACTCTGGCGGATAAACCGAGTTTGTCGCGCAGTGACAAGAGCTGATACATACCGGAAAAACCGGCGCCAATGATCACAGCGTCTAAATTAACGGGTGAAGATGAGGTAGACATCGTGTCTCGTTTTCTGTAAAAATTATTACTCTTTGCCAGTATTCATTAGTCAGAGAAGCGGCAACTAACTTGTCCGAGCACGCCGAAATCGGCGCTGACTTCATCGCCGGGATTAACCTTGACAGGTACGCGGCACGTACCGGTAGTCACAAACTGCCCCACCTCCATGGCGATACCCAGACTCGATAGCTCATTAATTATCCAGGTCAGCGCCACGCGTGGATCGCCCAAAACATTCCGACCGTAACCCGAATCGATGGCCTCACCATTTAAGGTGACGTGAATCGATTGATTGAGATAGTCGAATGTTTTCCAATCATTTGCAGCTTGACCCAAAATAAAATAGCAGGCACAGGCATTGTCAGCGATCAGCTGAGGTGCACCCACCGTCACGAAATCGGCATAGCGCGAATCGGGTATTTCTATCGATGGATGAACAGCAGCTACAGCGGCCAGCACCTCATCCACGGTATACGGTTGCGCGCGCGGAGACAGAGTCTTTGCAAAACTGAAGGCAAATTCAATTTCAGCAACGTGCATGAGATTAGATTTTAAGGAAGCGTTCGCACCCACAGGCAGCATGCGATCGTGATAGATGCGGCCAGCCAGCGGTCCATCGACACCGATGTGGCGCTGACCATCCACGCTGGTGGCAGCGATCTTCCAGCCAGAGACGGGCGAACCATGAATTTTTGCAAAGGCCGCCTGAACCGCATAGCCCTGACCTCGATCAACCGGGCGCTGATCATCTGGCAGTGCAGCACAACGATCTTTGCGGGTCCAGAGGTCGTGCAGAAAGCCCGCCGCCTGCTGTTGTTTAGCATTAGTGAAACTATCGGAGTGATTTGAACTCATGGTCTGGCCTGTTCTGTTTTTAGTAATCATACGACCGCACTTGGGCCGCTGGTTTGTAATTCAAAAAGAGATGTTCACACAAATTCTCAAGCAAGACCAAACAAGGTAAGCTGATAGCCTGAATGCTTTGAAAATCCAAAATATCCATTACAACAGGAGACGAGCATGGCTTCACTATTTACGCCCGAGCAGCGCGCTGCTTACGAACGCGATGGCTTTGTGCTAATCCGTTCACTGTTTGATACCGAAGAAATTGGGCTGCTACGCGGTGCGATAGAAACGGACCCGCAACTCCACGCCAGTTTGTATGATCGTAATGATGCCTCAGGTAAGGCTACGCGCATGGCGACCTGGAACCATCCCGGCGATAGCGTCTACGGTCTAGCGGCGCGCTCACATCGTGTCGTCGATACGATGGAAGAGATGCTAGGC
>CAINAY010000327.1 GCA_903846425.1 uncultured Noviherbaspirillum sp. | reverse complement strand
GCTTAATCCCGATCCCGTCGTGGCCAGCGATGCGCAGATTATGTTTTTGGTGTTGAATGCGTCGTCACTGACCTTGCTGCCGGTATCGATTTTTATGTATCGCGCGCAGCAAGGTGCGCACGATCCCACCCTCGTATTTTTACCGATATTACTAGCCACAACAGCATCCACGCTGACCGGTTTTTTTGCAGTGGCTTTTGCTCAGCGATTGAAGCTGCTTGATCCGGTTGTGTTACGTTTTTTGCTGGGTGCAGGTTTGCTGTTAGGTGTGACGATGGCAGTGTTAGCTAGCCTATCTTCAGTCGCACTAGCAGCCTTATCGTCGGTGTTGGGTAACGCCGTTTTGTTTGGATTGATTGTGGCGTTTTTGTTAGTCGGTGTTTGGCGGCGTGTTCCTGTGTACGAAGCGTTTGTTGAAGGTGCTCGCGAAGGATTTGAAGTCGCAAAAAATCTACTGCCATATTTGGTGGCGATGCTGTGTGCAGTAGGTATGTTGCGCGCTTCTGGAGCCTTAGAATTTTTACTGCAAATAATTCGTTTGGGCGTTGAACATATCGGTTGGGACCAACGCTTTGTCGATGCCCTGCCCACGGCTTTAGTCAAACCATTTTCGGGTAGTGCAGCGCGCGCGATGTTAATTGAAACCATGAGTTCGCAGGGTGTCGATAGTTTTCCTGCGCTACTTGCTGCAACAGTTCAGGGCAGCACAGAAACCACCTTTTATGTATTGGCCGTGTATTTTGGCGCTGTGGGTATACAGCGTGCACGACATGCTGTTGCATGTGCGTTACTGGCTGATTTGGCTGGTGTGCTGGCGTCTATAGCTGTCTGCTACTGGTTCTTCGGTTAACTAGACAGGGTCTATTTAGATTACGCAGGCCAGTCGTAATTAATGATCAAGGGTGAGTGATCGGAGAAGCGCTCATCTTTGTACACCGATGCGCTTTTCGATGTGGCTGCAATTACAGGCGTCGCGACCTGATAATCAATCCGCCAACCCACATTGTTCGCCCAAGCTTGTCCGCGATTGCTCCACCAGGTGTAGGCCTCACTGGTTGTTTCAGGGTGGAGTAGGCGATACACATCGCGCCAGTCAGCTTTGCCAAGCACGTCACTCATCCATTGGCGTTCTTCAGGCAAAAAGCCAGAATTCTTTTGATTGCTTTTCCAATTCTTCAGATCGATTTCTTTGTGCGCGATATTCCAATCACCGCAGATCACCACTTCGCGACCAGATTGTCTAAGCGATAGTAGATGCGGCATAAAAGCATCCATGAAACGAAATTTGGCTTGTTGTCTATCATCGCTAGACGATCCTGAGGGACAGTAGAGTGATATCACCGTTAACTTTTCAAAATCGACTTGTACATAGCGACCCTCAGCATCAAATTCTGCATTTCCAAAACCTGTTGTCACCGATAGGGGTTTTTCGCGCGAATAAACGCCGGTGCCGGAATAGCCCTTTTTTTCAGCATAGTGGAAATGACCGTGATAACCCGCGGGTGCTAAAAAATCAGGCGACATATCGGCGTGTTGAGCTTTCAGCTCTTGCACGCAAACGAAATCAGCTTGCTGTTTATGCATCCATTCAAAGAAATTCTTTTTGGCGGCGGAGCGTATGCCGTTGAGATTGGCTGAAATTATTTTCATAATGAATAAGAGCGAAAAGAAATTGCAAGGCAGCTTGCGCGCAAGCATAACCGATTCGGGCGCAGCTCTCTTGGGCGTTAAAATAGCGACTTTAGAAACAGAGCGAAGGTGAGCGAGTGAATAAGCTGCGAGAAGAATTTATCGAATTTTCGGTGGCAGCGGGTGTGCTGCGTTTTGGTGAGTTCGTTACCAAGGCTGGTCGCCTTTCGCCTTATTTTTTTAATGCCGGATTATTCAATGATGGCGAACGTCTGGGTAAGTTGGCTGAGTTTTATGCGCAAACCTTGTTAGATTCGGGTGTTGAATTTGACATGCTGTTTGGCCCGGCTTACAAAGGCATCACACTCGCATCAGCCACTGCAGTTGCGCTAGCTGCGAAAGGCCGCAATGTGCCGTTTGCCTATAACCGCAAAGAAGCCAAAGACCATGGGGAAGGCGGCACCATCGTCGGCGCCGAGCTTAGCGGTCGCGTTGTCATTATTGATGATGTGATTTCTGCCGGCACCTCAGTGCGCGAATCGGTAGATCTGATACGCGCACAAAATGCGACCCCATGCGCCGTACTGATTGCGCTAGATAGAATGGAAAAAAGCGGCGCAGAAGGCGCGTTATCGAATTTATCGGCGGTGCAGGAAGTTGAGCAAAACTTTGGTATGCCCGTGCTGCCTATCGCGAACCTGAAT
>CAINAY010000326.1 GCA_903846425.1 uncultured Noviherbaspirillum sp. | reverse complement strand
GTCCACTTACCTCGCCATGCGGCACGGATACGGCAGAAATTTCTACGGGTATGGATGCGCCGTTTTCATTGCGCAGATTGGTCGCAAATAATTTAACCGAACCACGCTGACGTAAATTCGCTAACAACACATTTAAATCAATACCGGCGCGACCTAACCAGCGATCCATCGATTGCCCGATGACTTGATCGGATCGACTCAGTTGTACGAGATCAGTAAAGGCGCGATTAGCTGCCAGAATTTCACCGTCGTTGTCTGTCACAACAAACGCATCGGGTGTTTGCTCAAGTACGCGCAAAACTAGCTCACCTTGTGCTGCGCTGCTGCTAATGGCGGCGCTAGTCTGGTTTTCACTAACGATGCGTACGAGTAGTAATTCGCCACTTTCTTCTTGTATCACCGACGCGGCCAAGGTCATTTGACCTTTTGTTGAGGGCAGTGACAGTTGATCTGCTTTGCCGCTGGCGCGCACGATTTCAAGTAGCTTGGATAGTGTGGTACCGGCTTTGGAATCAAAACAATCGAGGATGTTGCGGCCCACTAAACGCCGCACACTTTCGCCCAATGCTGAGGCAGCTGCGGGATTTGCTTCTACGATTTTTAAGGTTTTGCCTTCAACGACCATCACTCCTTCGGAGGTGAGGTCAAACAAGATTCGGTAACGCGATTCGAGATGACGCAGACGTAAATAATCGCGCTCCATCGCTTGCTGCGCGTCGACTAATTGTTGTTGCAGTATCGATTGCGAACGCAGATCGCGACCGAGTGCAATCATGCGGCCGTTGGGCCCCACACGTATAGCGCAAAAAGATAGCGGCACATCGGGGCCGGAGGTGGCCTTGACATTCACTTGACGCCAGATGGTTCTTCCATCGGCGTCGGCATCGTTCAATAGCTTGGAAATTTTGGGGCGTGTTTCAATGGTGACCGTGTCTATCCACGACTTGCCTATCCAGCTGCGCTGACCACCGTCGACGGGTAACGCAGCATGGCTGCTAGAGACGTCTTGCACCACCCCCCGGCCGTCAACGACGAGCACGACGTCTGCTGCCGCTGAAAGCAGCGCAGCATTAGCTTCTGGACTCAGTCCAGCAAGCGATTCATGGGGGGTTTCGAAATGTGTCAATTAGGGGAACCAATAGTTGGTCGCAAAACTGTTGCGGGACGGTCGATATAAAAAACGACCGCGAAGTATTTTATTGCACACTCGAGTGGATTGTGACCGCAATTATAAGGATATTCAAGCTAAATTGTCAGTATTAAGCGTCAATTTAATCTGACGGTCATTTGATGTTGGACAAGCTTTGTCGCAAGAGTGATTGCCGAAGTTGCATCTTCGGCGCTGCCATCGGCGCCGAGCTGCTTGGCGAGATCGGGTTGCCTTTGCAGCAGAGGGCCGCCGACCATGATGGAAAGATGAGGGTTGCGTGAGGTTTTGCGAGCAGTCTTGATTGTCTGAGCAAGTGCAGCAATTTCACCATTTGTACTAGCTGAAAGGGCCAGCACATCAAACCAGTTCAAAGAAAGGGAATCATTGATTTCGTTTGGATGGGGTGAGGGTATGGCCAATACCACCCAATTTTCGCGTCGAAAAAACTCAGAAAGCATAGACACACCTAGGGTGTGCTGATGTCCCGGCAAGGAAGCAATCAGGATTCGACGTTCTGAACTATTGGCAGCCTTTGCCTTAGCATCGCTCTGAAACGCCGGGCTTAAATCGTACAACATGCTTTGAATACGCCATAAAAAGAGCGTTATTTCGGTGAACGTGCATTCATCTGCTTCCCATAGCTCACCCACATATCGAGCCGAAGCAGCAAGCAGATCTAAATAAATCGCCTGCATGGGAATGCCGATATGGCGCAGTTCCTCCACGATACCGGTAGCAGTGGCCATGTCCTGTGCAAGTAAGGCCTGAGAGAAGCCGACGACTTCGATTCTAGAAATAGCTGGATTTTCATCTATTGGACGCCGTGGCTCACGGTGGGCCAGCATTAGTCGCGGGATGATCTCGGCTTCAACAAGCGTTAAAAGCGAGTGTTCACTGCGGCTATAAGACTTATTTAAATGAAGCCCGTCATTGGTGATGGGCGGAATTTTGCCCTTGTCGGCTTGGTCCATGCGTGTCTCCTACATCGCATCGCGGACTTCACGAGTGTCCGGACGGGCTATTGTTATTGGTTAATACACGGACGATGCCTGAGGGCTTTATTTGTGTCAACCAAGCATTACGTAATCTTTAGTTGACATACTCATCAGTCACTCCTACAGTCCAGAAATCAGTCCCTTGAGGCAAGAATCTACGTAATGTACGAAAACACCGCCAGATCAGTAACACCCAGACCGCTGTACACGCCAGAAGAGCGGGTGCGGCGTGACGCCACGCCTTGGACGATAGTCCAGGGGGTGCTCGCGCCTGTGCAATTCCTTGCACTAATAGTGAGTGTGATTTTGGTAGTGCGTTTTCTGCAGACGGGCGAGGGTGAAACAGCCGCCACGATCTCTATTGTGGTTAAGACCATGCTGCTGTACGCCATCATGATTACCGGCTGCATCTGGGAGAAGGTGGTGTTTGGCTGTTATCTATTCGCACCTAGCTTCTTCTGGGAAGACGTGTTCAGCATGATGGTGCTGGCCCTGCACACGACATATTTGGTTGCTCTGTTCACGGGCAACCTGCCAGTGCATGACCAAATGGTGCTGGCCTTAGTGGCGTACTTCACTTACGCCATCAACGCGGGTCAATTTCTACTAAAGCTGCGCGCAGCACGACTGCAGCACGCAAAGACAAATCAACCATCCGCAGTGCATGTAACTAGTCAAGGAGCACACGCATGAATGCCGTGATCCCAATTCAAGCCGATATCGGTTGCTCTGATGCGCCGGTATTGCGCGAACGTGGTCAGCGCGAAGTGTTTTGCGGATTGACCGGAATTATTTGGATGCATCGCAAAATACAAGATGCCTTCTTTCTAGTCGTGGGTTCGCGTACCTGTGCGCACTTAATCCAATCCGCTGCAGGTGTGATGATTTTTGCAGAACCTCGTTTTGCAACAGCCATTATTGATGAGCGTGATCTGGCGGGTATTGCCGATGCGAATGAAGAACTTGATCGCGTAGTGCGTCGTTTGCTTGAGCGTAGGCCCGATATCAAAATGCTGTTCTTGGTGGGTTCGTGCCCATCTGAAGTGATTAAGCTCGATCTATCGCGTGCAGCGAGTCGACTCTCGCAAGAATTCGTTAACAAGGTCCGCATACTGAATTATTCAGGCAGTGGTATCGAGACGACCTTCACACAAGGTGAAGATGCCTGTCTCGCTTCATTGGTTCCGCAATTACCTGCCTTTGAAAAAAACGCACCTACGTCATTAATGATCGTCGGTTGTTTGCCCGATGTGGTGGAAGATCAGTTTGCGCGCCATTTAAAAGCGATGGGTATAGATAACGTGCAGTTTTTCCCGCCACGTTCATCGAAAACTATGCCGGCTGTTGGTGAAAACACGCGCTATTTATTAGCGCAGCCATTTTTAACCGATACCGCACGCGCACTTGAGCTGCGCGGTGCACGCTATGTTCCGGCGCCTTTCCCATTTGGTGTTGAAGGCACGACTGAATGGTTGCGAGCCGCGGCCAATTTATTTGGTGTGACCGCTGAGTTGTTTGACAAAGTAACGCAGCCATCGCGTGATCGCGCGAATCGTGCTCTGGATAGACACAGAGAAAAATTACACGGCAAGAGTATTTTCTTTTTCCCCGATTCGCAGCTTGAACTTCCACTCGCACGATTTTTAGCGCGTGAATTAGGAATGAAGCTAACGGAAGTGGGTACGCCTTATTTGCATCGCGAGCATATGAAATATGAATTAGCGATGCTGCCAGCTGGTACATCGCTTTCGGAAGGGCAGGATGTAGAAAAACAGCTCGATCGTTGCCGTGCTATTCAGCCCGACATCGTGGTGTGTGGCCTTGGTTTGGCGAATCCGCTAGAAGCAGAAGGTATTAATACCAAGTGGGCGATTGAATTAGTGTTCTCGCCTGTGCATGGTTACGAACAAAGCGCTGATTTAGCGGAATTATTTGCGCGTACGTTTGTGCGCAAAGGTAAATTAGGTTTAGATAAGCATGCATCGTTAAAGGCAACGGATCTCGCGTCGGAGGCCGCATGCAATTAACTTTATGGACGTATGAAGGTCCGCCGCACGTTGGCGCTATGCGCGTAGCTACGGCGATGGAAAACGTGCACTACGTTTTGCATGCGCCGCAGGGTGATACCTATGCGGATTTGCTGTTTACGATGATTGAGCGTTTACCTAAGCGTCCGCCAGTCACGTACACCACCTTTCAAGCGCGCGATTTAGGATCAGACACAGCAGAGCTTTTTAAAAACGCCGCACGCGATGCGTATGAGCGTTTTGCGCCGCACGCGATGATGGTGGGTTCGTCGTGTACCGCTGAATTAATTCAAGATGATCCAGGTGGTTTGGCCAAAGCACTAAATTTACCGATACCGGTGGTACCACTTGAGTTGCCTTCGTATCAGAAAAAAGAAAACTGGGGTGCTGCTGAAACGTTTTATCAGTTAGTGCGCGCACTCGCTAAG
>CAINAY010000325.1 GCA_903846425.1 uncultured Noviherbaspirillum sp. | reverse complement strand
GATCCGATAAAGCCCGCGCCAAATCATCAAAATCATCCGACACCCGCGAGACACCATGCACACAGACCAGCACCGACGGATTATGTGGATCGCCCCACTCCTTGTACGCCATGTGATGTAAGCCAAGCGGCGACAGACACTGCACCCTGCTGATTTTCGGCTGCGTCATTTAAGGGCACTCCAGATTTATTGAATAGACCCTCATTTTACTGGTCTCTGGCCTTACAATCCCCTGCAACCGATCATCTTTTTAAGAGAAAAAAATGCAGAATCGTTCACTCTCAGGCAAAACGGCCCTAGTCACTGGATCCACCTCAGGCATCGGTCTGGGTATTGCTCATGCACTCGCCGCTCAGGGCGCGCATATCGTATTGAATGGCTTTGGCGATACCGCCGTTATTAATCAACTGCAAAAAGATGTCGCTCAACAGCATGGAGTGCGCACTATCTATAGTGGCGCTGATATGTCGAAAGCGACTGAGATCGAGCAAATGATGCGCGAGGCCGCAACTCAAATGGGGGGCATCGATATTTTAGTTAACAATGCCGGCATTCAGCATGTCGCCAATGTAGAAGATTTTCCTGTCGATCGCTGGGACGCTGTGATTGCCATCAACTTGAGTTCAGCATTTCACACCTCGCGCTTAGCCTTGCCCTTCATGAAAAAAAATAACTGGGGGCGCATCATCAACATCGCCTCGGTGCATGGCTTGGTCGGCTCGGCGGGTAAGTCAGCCTATGTAGCCGCCAAACACGGCATCATCGGCTTAACCAAAGTCACCGCATTAGAAAACGCGCAAACAGGCATAACGTGTAACGCGATTTGCCCGGGATGGGTGTTGACACCGTTGGTGCAAAAACAAGTCGATGCACGAGCGCACGACAAATCGCTTTCACAAGAAGCAGCAAAGCACGAGCTACTGATAGAAAAGCAGCCATCAGCGGAATTCGTCACGCCGGAACAGTTGGGTGAGCTGGCCGTATTTTTATGCAGCTCAGCCGCATCTCAGGTGCGAGGCGCTGCATGGAATATGGACGGGGGTTGGGCTGCGCAGTAATTATTCTTTTTTCAAAACACCACCCGAATAAGTATAGTTGGCGAGCTGTTGTAGCGAGCCGGTCTGCAGACTCAAGTTATAGATAAGCTCAGAGATTTTTTTCTTTTTTTCTGGATCTTTGATCTGCTTTACGTAATCAAATACAGATTTTTGATTACGGTCGCGTAGCGATACATTAGGAAAATTCTTCTGCTGGCAAAGAAAGGAAACAAAATCAACGTCCCGATGAATAACAGCATGAAAAAGTAAAGTTTGTCCATTCACATCAGCAAGATTCATAAAGTTATTTTCTTCAAACAAATCTAAATAGTCATCCGTTTCAGAATCTGTTGAATCGTCACCGGTTATTTGAAATGAACTGAGATACATATAAATGGCTGGGTTTTCAGGGTGTCGAGAGATACCCGCTTCCTCGAGTAAAGGATAAAGCTGCGAATTGTCATATTTATAGGCCATCATCGCCGCATTTTGGCCATGCACATTAAGCCAGTCTTTTCTGAGATTGGGGCATTCGGTCAGAAGCACCTTTACCAACGCAGATCGCCCTGCCTTGCAGGCAAACATGAGTACCGAGTTTCCATATTTATCTGCCACATTAGGATTACAACCCAGTCGAATCATGCGTATCAGCAAATCCTCTGCCTGATCGGAAATGGCACCCTCCTTTAATTCGATCACCCTGATAATTCCTGTTCGAATAAACTCCTTGATTTCGCTGTAGTTAAAAAGTGGTGGGCGGTTAAATCGAAGATTATTATCTTCCAGGCCCTTCATAACAATTTCTAATTGATTCAATTCCTTTTCAACCAATGCGGGTTGAATACGAAGCGCCAGTGATACTGCAATTTCTTTAATATCATTCGTTTTAGTATGGTTCTCGCTTTTCATGTGCGAATTTTTTCGCGAAGAAGAAACAACTGGTGCTGTATGTTGATTCATATCTTGAGATGAAAGCGGACTGGTGCTCTCCCTTGAGCTGGGTGCGTGTAATTTGCTTTCGGCGGCGGAGCCCTTGTCTGTTTTAACATTATCACCCTGAGCGTGAGCCCGCTCTTTTTCTCGAACCGAGGGTGGTTTGCGCGTTTTTAATCGCTTATACGGTTCTGTACTATTTTTTAACTCAGCGTTGGTATCAGCTGTTGTCGTAGGTGCTGACGTCGAGTTGATATCACTCTTAGGAATCCTAGAAGAACCTTGCATGATGGCCTGCCCCTATCTATTGAATTCAAAAAATCGTGCGCTGCACGTTTTACTGAAACAAGTATGCGCAAAAACAGGGGCAAAAAATCAGCGTAGTAACTGGTCAGTACATCAACTAGTACATCGTGTTGCTCATCGACGGCAGCAGACTTAGCCAAGAGTTCACCTAAAGAAAAAAGCCCAGTCAACTGATTGACTGGGCTTGCTAATTAATAGTCAGAATAAAGTAAAGCAGACTAAAAATGAATCTCGCAGTCCGAGCTATCAATCAACTCTTCTTTAGTGACGCCGGGCGCTAATTCAACTAGCTTCAGCCCTTGATCAGTTACATCCAGCACACCCAAATCCGTGATGATGCGATCAACCACACCCACACCTGTCAAAGGCAGCGTACATTTTTTTAAGAGCTTGTGCGATTTGCTTCCATCTTTGGCTTTCGCAACATGTTCCATCAAAACGACAACGCGTTGTACACCCGCCACCAAGTCCATCGCGCCACCCATACCCTTCACCATTTTTCCCGGGATCATCCAATTTGCCAGATCACCATGCTCGGATACCTGCATCGCTCCTAAAATAGCGATATTCACTTTGCCGCCGCGAATCATGCCGAATGAATCCGCCGAGCTAAAAATCGATGACCCGGGAATTGCCGTAATCGTTTGCTTACCCGCATTAATCAAATCAGCATCCACCGCATCTTCAGTTGGAAATGGCCCAATACCTAACAAACCATTTTCAGACTGCAGCCACACTTCAATATCATTCGGAACATAGTTGGCCACCATCGTCGGCAGACCAATGCCTAAATTTACATAAAAGCCATCTTGCAGTTCTTTCGCTGCACGAGCGGCCATTTCTTCACGTGTCCATGCCATCGTAATTTCTCCGCTTTACTGTGCACGAACCGTGCGTTGTTCTATACGTTTTTCTGGATTCGCATTCACTACAATACGGTGAACAAAAATACCCGGGGTATGAATGGCATCAGGATCAAGCTCGCCAATCCCAACTAATTCTTCAACCTCAACAATCGTTGTCTTACCCGCCATTGCAACATTCGGATTAAAGTTGCGGGCGGTCTTGCGATAAATCAGATTACCAACTGGGTCTGCTTTCCACGCTTTGACCAGCGACACATCAGCTACGAGTGATTTTTCCATCACATAGGTCTCGCCATCAAATTCACGCAACTCCTTGCCTTCAGCAACCAGCGTACCTACACCAGTACGTGTAAAAAATGCTGGAATGCCTGCTCCACCTGCACGCAGTTTTTCAGCTAGCGTTCCCTGAGGGGTGAATTCCAACTCCAATTCACCAGCGAGATATTGGCGCTCGAATTCTTTGTTCTCGCCCACATAGGAAGCAATCATTTTTTTGATTTGACGTGTGTTGAGTAGTTGGCCCAAACCAAAACCATCAACACCGGCATTATTTGATATGGCCGTTAAACCCTGCACACCCGAATCGCGCAAAGCAGCGATCAAGGCTTCTGGAATACCGCACAAACCAAAACCACCTACTGCAACGGTCTGACCATTTTTGACAACGCCTGCGAGCGCGCTCGCAGCATCTGGGTAAAGCTTTTTCATAGATGTTCCTGAAAAACGTAGAAAAGACCGAAGAAAATTCTGTTAAAAATCAACCACGCAATTCTGCCACGGCCATTCAAGTAATAACAATCACGTGACACATAATTTCACTAGCAAAGCACGCATCTCATCGGGCAGCGGTACCGATTTTTCTATTTGTTGATCGACCCAAACCACCTTAGCCCCACCTTCGGCCATCAGCGTGGTGGGATCATCGACTCGACGTATTTCATGACGCGTATGAAAACTTGAGCGTCCGAAATCGCCGACTAGCGTATTGACGGTGATATCGCCGGGGTAACGCAACTGTTTCAAAAAAGTACAGTGCGCACTAATGATGACGGGACCAATACCAGAAAACGCGGGTGGGCAACCCATCGCTTCAAACCATTCAATGCGCGCCTGCTCTAGGTAACGAAAATAAACGGTATTGTTAACGTGCCCCATCGCATCCATGTCGCCCCATCGTAGCGGCATACGCACGCTATGGACTAGCGTGTAGTCAGACGTTGCGCTCATTAGAATGCCGACATACCATCGTCTGCCGTCATGATCGCGCCATTAAGAAAGCGCGATTCATCCGATGCTAATAGCAATAACAAGCCATCGAGGTCTTCAGGTTGGCCCACGCGTTTGCGCGGCAACATATCGACTAATTTACGGCCGCTTTCGCTACGGAAGTATTCGCGATTAATCTCTGTCTCGATATAACCTGGGCAAATTGCGTTGACATTGATGCCGTAACGACCCCACTCCAACGCCATCGCTTTCGTCATCTGCACGACCCCGGCTTTACTCATGCAATACACACCGATCTGTGACAACACACGCAAACCGGCTACTGATGCAATATTCACGATGCGATGTTGACGATTAGGCTCACTCTTTGCACGCATAATCATTCGTTTAGCGGCTTCTTGCGCTACAAAAAACGAACCGCGCAAATTGGTATCCATCACAAACTGATAGTCTTCTGGTGTGACATCCACTAAACGCTGAGTGGTCGAGACACCGGAGTTATTAATCAAAATATCGATATGACCCGCCTCCGTCTCGGCATGCGCCAGTGCTGATTTGATGCTCGCATAGTCCGTCACATCCAAAGTAACCATGTGGGCCGCGCCACCCGCGGCTTCAATCTCGGCGCGCAATTCTTTTAACCGCTCAGTGCGACGCGCTGCCAACACCACCTGCGCGCCCGCTTCTGCGAGAATTTTTGCAAAACGAGTACCTAATCCACTCGAGGCGCCCGTTACCAACGCCACCTTGCCATTGAGATTTACTTCGATGCCCACGATGTCTCCCTAAGATTATTATTTCAGCAGCCCGAGCCGGCAACCGCCAGCCAACCCGCTATCATTACATGATTCAGCCCGAAACAGCTTGCCCGAGCTAGCGCGCAAGCCCAAAATCCCCGACAATGCCGATCTACTATTTTCGTTGCCCAAACCTATCCCGTACGCCATGAATCCAAGCCAAAACCCTGCCTTTTTAGAACAATACGGCCCGCGCGAATGCATGGACTACGACGTCGTCATAGTCGGCGCCGGTCCGGCGGGACTCTCCGCCGCCATTCGCTTGAAGCAACTGGCCGAAAAACAAGGCAAAGAAATTTCAGTTTGTGTGCTCGAAAAAGGCAGCGAACCCGGCGCTCACATCCTTTCTGGCGCCGTCATGGATCCGCGTGCCATGAGCGAGTTATTCCCCGATT
>CAINAY010000324.1 GCA_903846425.1 uncultured Noviherbaspirillum sp. | reverse complement strand
GCTGGGTGCTGCTGAATTACCCGAACCTCTTCGTGTCGGTATGCGCGCTATGTCAAAAGTAATGACGAGTACGGCGTATCACCTATAACTTTAGGCTGGTGATTGAGCATTCAGTTACCGGTGAGGTTTAAAGCGTAAAGCGCAACCCTTATTAACTGTTAGTTAATAAGCTACTTTATAGCGTTGGCGCTGCTTCTTGTAGGTCATCAATAATCTCGAACGTGTGAGTCAGTTCTGCGGTCTTTTCCATCATGATCGACGCGGAGCAGTATTTTTCATGCGAGAGTTTGATGGCACGTTCTACCAAGTTGGCTTTTAAATTACGTCCGCGCACAGTGAAGTGAAAGTGAATTTTGGTGAAGACTTTCGGGTCTTTCTCAGCGCGTTCGGATTTAAGCGTTAGGTCACAGCCGCGTATGTCTTGGCCGCTCTTGCGAAGAATCACCACCACGTCATAGGCGGTGCAGCCGCCGGTACCCGCTAAAACTACTTCCATAGGGCGTGGCGCAAGGTTGCGGCCGCCGCCATCAGGTGCGCCATCCATGGTGACGAGGTGGCCGGAGCCGGTTTCAGCGACAAAGCTCATCCCGGACAAGCCGGTCCAACGTACGGTGCATTCCATGGTGCGATCTCTAATAAGTGAGTGGTTCAAATCAGCGGTAAGCCCGTATAAGGCTCGAAACCCCGCTATTTTATTGGGAGTAGACCGATTTAATGCGAAATATTGCGCGACGGCCAATAAGCAAGCTAATTTATCAAAAAAGCATCTGGATGCCAGTGAGGTTTCGTCTTCTGGTTTATTTCTGAAAAGCGTCAAGACAAAGCGGTCAGACAATTGACGCCAAGTCATTGAAAACATTATAATCTTCGGTTCTCCTGTTTTGCTCAGGGAGAAAACACACAATAAGGTTGCGTCTACGAGCAGGGTGTTATTTCGTAGAACCACCATCAGAGCATTATTCTTTTTAGGATTCATCATGAAAACCTTTTCCGCTAAAGGACACGAAGTCCAGCGCGACTGGTTTGTGATTGACGCAACGGACAAAGTCCTCGGACGTGTCGCCAGCGAAGTGGCGCGCCGACTGCGTGGTAAACACAAGCCTGAGTTCACACCACACGTCGATACTGGCGATTACATTGTTGTAGTCAATGCCGGCAAACTGCGTGTAACGGGCGCAAAGGCGCTCGACAAAAAGTATTTCCGCCACACTGGTTATCCAGGCGGCATATACGAAACGAATTTCCGCGACATGCAAACGAAGCACCCAGGTCGCGCGCTTGAGAAAGCCGTTAAGGGCATGCTGCCCAAAGGCCCACTCGGATACGCAATGATCAAGAAGCTGAAGGTATATGCCGATGGCAGCCACCCGCACAGCGCTCAGCAACCCACGGCACTCGAAATCTAAGGAACAGACATGATCGGTAACTACAACTACGGAACCGGCCGTCGCAAGAGTGCAGTGGCCCGCGTATTTATTAAAACTGGCAGCGGCAAAATCGTTGTCAATGGCAAAGCAGCGGCCGAGTATTTTTCGCGCGAGACAGGCCTGATGGTGATTCGTCAGCCGTTAGAACTCACGAACAATCTTGATCGCTTCGACATCATGGTGAATGTGCATGGTGGTGGTGAATCAGGTCAAGCGGGTGCCGTTCGTCACGGTATCACTCGTGCACTGATTGATTACGATGCAACGCTAAAGCCTGAGCTGTCAAAAGCTGGTTTCGTTACTCGTGATGCACGTGAAGTTGAACGTAAAAAAGTGGGTTTGCGCAAAGCTCGTCGCGCAAAGCAGTTCTCCAAGCGTTAAGCTTTCGCTTCAACTGCGAACAGAAGCCGTCGGGTTGGTGCCCGACGGTTTTTTTTCAACTGTATTTCAGCTTTATTTTTTCATCTGGCGTCGCCGCAGCAGCTACAAGGAGAGTGTGGATGATCAAGATTGGCATCGTAGGTGGTACCGGTTACACCGGCGTGGAATTGCTGCGAATTTTGGCCGCGCATCCACAGGCCGAGTTGGTAGCTATTACATCGCGCAAAGAAGATGGCATGCCAGTAGCCGAGATGTTTCCCTCGCTACGCGGTCATGTTTCGCTGGCATTTTCTGCGCCAGAAAAAGCGCGGCTTGATCAGTGCGATGTGGTTTTCTTTGCCACGCCTCACGGTGTGGCGATGGCGCAAGCGCGTGAATTACTCGCCGCGGGTGTGAAAGTGATTGATCTGGCCGCCGATTTTCGTTTGAAAGACACGGCAGTGTTTGAGCAGTGGTACGGCATGCCACACAGCTGCCCAGATATTTTGGCTGAAGCCGTGTATGGCCTACCCGAAGTAAATCGCGACGCGATACGGTCTGCGCGTGTAATTGGTTTACCGGGGTGTTATCCCACCTCCATGCAATTAGGCTTTGCTCCTTTACTTACTCAGGGCAAGCCGTTGATTAATGAATCATCGCTGATTGCTGATTGCAAATCGGGTGTGTCGGGCGCTGGTCGCAAAGCGGAAGTGCACGCGCTGTTAGCTGAGGCGTCAGATAATTTTAAAGCGTATGGCGTGAAAGGTCATAGGCATTTGCCAGAGACGGTCCAAGGGCTTGAAGCTATTTCGGGTCGTCCTATCGGCCTAACGTTCGTGCCGCATTTGGTGCCTATGATTCGTGGCATTCATTCAACACTGTACGCAACGCTATTGCCCGACGCGCGCAATCTGGATTTTCAGGCGCTGTATGAATCGCATTATCGCGATTCACCGTTTGTGGATGTTATGCCGGCTGGCAGTCATCCAGAAACGCGTTCGGTACGTGCTTCGAATATGTTGAGGCTGGCCGTGCATCGTCCCGGCGGTGGTGATTTGTTGGTGATCTTGGTGGTAGAAGATAACTTGGTCAAAGGTGCTTCAGGGCAGGGTGTGCAGTGCATGAATCTGATGTTTGGTTTGGATGAAACAACCGGTTTGCGCCAAGTGCCGATACTGCCTTGATGGGTGCGAATTCCCAAAGTCCCTGCTGCTAAAGAGTCTATGCTCCACGGCGTAACTCAACACTGGGCTGTGGGAGATGCATGTCAGGTAAATATGCGCTGCGTTGTATCGATACCTTGATTGCTCAGGGATGCCGGGTAGAGGGCGATGTGATTTTTGAGGGCGGCCTCAGGATAGATGGGCATGTAAAAGGGCATGTCAAAGGTGAAATCAAATTAGACGCCACGGCGCCAGCGCACTTGGTGTTGGGTCGCTCAGGTCGGATTAGTGGCGGCGTGTGGGCTGACTATGTACTGATTGATGGACTGGTCGAAGGTAATCTCCATATCACTGGCAGGGTTGAATTACTCTCAAGAGCGCGCATAATTGGAAACATCCACTACGAGTCGCTGCGCTTACAGCCTGGCGCGACCGTAACTGGCCTGCTGTGTCCGGATGTTGGAGAGGTTAGCAATGGTGGAATTCCTCCACGCGAGGTTCCAGACGCGGCTCAGGAATTAAAACTAGCCTGATGTTGTAAGTATCACTTTGGCTGAAACAGCTTTTGCCCCTTCGGCGCTAACATTAGCCGAGGGCTATAATCCCAGAACTTTGTTTTACGATCGCAGGAGCATCACATGAACGCACCGACCGAAATGCCGTCACCGATTATTTTTAGTGAGAGCGCTGCTAATAAAGTGGCTCAACTCATTGAAGAAGAAGGCAACCCTGATTTGAAACTGCGCGTGTTTGTGCAGGGCGGAGGTTGCTCAGGTTTTCAGTACGGTTTCACATTTGATGAAATCGTGAATGAAGACGACACAGCCATGATCAAAAATGGCGTGCAACTGTTAGTCGATTCCATGAGCTACCAATATCTGGTGGGCGCAGAGATCGATTACAAAGATGATCTGGAAGGTGCCCAATTCGTGATTAAAAATCCGAATGCCACAACGACATGCGGCTGCGGATCGTCATTCTCAGCGTAAGCATTCTCTAGCAGCAAAAACAAAAAGCGCGGAGTTCCGCGCTTTTTTATTTCCTTCGCAAATTTTTGGTTTGCAATCAGGCGGGATAAAGAGCGCCCAAAATACGGTCACCTTTTGCACCTGTCACCGACGGTAGATTGCCGGGTTTACGTTCACAAAATTGTTTCGCCAGCCAGGCAAAGGCAAGTGCCTCAACATGTGAGGGCGAGATACCCAACGCATCAGTGCTGTTGACCGGTGCCGACAATTGTTTCTGAAGTGATTGCATGAGTTGGCTGTTATATGCGCCGCCGCCACAAACATACACAGCATCGCAAGCTGCGGCGTGATGTTGAATCGCATCTGCAATTGATGTCGTAGTGAGCGCCACCAGCGTGGCTTGTACATCTTCAGCACGAAGTGCAGGAAATGATTTCAATTGCGACTCAAGCCATGTCAGATGAAACAAATCACGCCCTGTGCTTTTGGGGGTCGGTGCGGAGAAAAAGGGTTCGCTTAGTAACTGGCTGAGCAATTCATGGTTAACGCTGCCGGTTGCGGCCCATGCGCCATCTGCGTCAAATGCTTTGCCTTGATGCGCATGTATCCATGCATCCATCAAGATGTTGCCGGGCCCGGTATCAAATCCACTCACACTACTGTCGGTATTGAGTATGCTGATGTTGCTGATACCGCCAATGTTAACTACAACGCGTGTGTGTCCCGTCTTGCCAAACACTGCTTGATGAAATGCCGGTACCAGTGGAGCGCCCTGACCACCAGCCGCAATATCACGACTACGAAAATCAGCAATCACATCAATACCCGTTAATTCAGCCAATAGCGCGGGTTGATTCAGTTGACGTGTATACCCTTGATTAGGTAGATGTCGAATGGTTTGGCCATGCGCTGCAATGGCAGTTACCTGATTACTTTTGATATTCGCTGATGCCAGTAACTCATGCACGCAATCCGCATACACATGAGCCAGCTGTTGAGCTGCCAGAGATTCGCGATGAATTTCATCCGCGCCTGATGATTGCAGTGACAGCAGTGCTTGTTTTAATTCAGCAGTAAAGGGAAGGTAGGCGGCTGTCAAATCGCCATCGAGCGCGGTAAGCACACCATCTACGCCATCTAGGCTGGTGCCGGACATCAAACCAATGTAGAGAGGATTATTTGACATCGGCTTTATCCGGCGAGCGATGCTTCAATGACTGAACATCAGCGCGTAAGTATTAACGCGAAGCCACTTGCGTTACATCAGCAGACAAGAGTCGGAAGCGATGCTTCACGTCAGTCAATTGATGCTGGAATTGTTGAAGATGCATACCAGCCAACGATTGTACCTGCTGGGCTGCTATGGATTTAGGATCGCGCGCATCATTGTTAACGCGGAATTCGTAGTGCAAGTGCGGACCAGTGGACCAACCACTGGTACCAACATAACCAATCACATCGCCTTGTGCCACGCGAGCGCCGCGTTTTAGGCCCGATGCAATGTGACTCATGTGTGCATACGCCGTTGAGTAGCTGCCGCTGTGTTTGACCACCACCATGTTTCCATAGCCGCCATGGGGGCCGGTGAAATCAACATGTCCATCGCCAGTCGCTCGAATCGGTGTGCCAACCGGTGCTGCGAAATCAATACCTTTGTGCTGCTTCCACATGCCAGAAATCGGATGAACGCGCATCGTAAAACCCGAGGTCACGCGAGAGAATTGCAGTGGCGACTTAAGGAATTCTTTTTTCAGCGCTTTGCCTTCAGCGTCAAAGTAGCCGCCTTGTTCCGCGCCAGCTTCATTGAACCAGATGGCTTGATGAGTTTTACCGTCATTTAAAAATTCGACCGCAAGTACACGACCCGAATGAAGCGGTTCGCCGCCTTGCCACAGTGTTTCGAAGATCACTTGAAAACGATCGCCACGGCGCAGATCGGAAGCAAAGTCGATATCTGAAGAGAAGATCTCAACGATTTGCATCGCAATGGCATCCGGCACTTGCGCTGCATCGGTGGCAGCAAATAATGAGGAACGAATTTCACCAGAGCGCATTTCAATGTGTCGTTCAAGCTTGGCAGGCTCCTGTCGTGCGGTAAAACCATCGGCAGAGCGCTGAATCACTAAACGTTTGATGTCATCGCGGTTGTCATTCAACAGCGTGCTGGCGGATAGCAGTTTTCCTTCAGCAGTGACTGTCGCCTGTATGCGGCGACCGGGTCGTAAATTGGCGAGTAAGCGCGCTTGTGTGTCAGTTCGGATGAACGAGCTGGCGCTGCGGTCCTCGACACCCAGACGGTCTAACAAGGCATCTAGGGTATCGCCGGGACGAACGCGTTCTTCGGCGACAAACTGGCCAGCACTCGTCTGCAAGGATTGAATCTGACTAGTAAGATCAGGGACGCCCAATTCTTCGACCAATAGTGTCACTGGCAGATCCGATGCATCCGGCGCCAATGGTGCAACGCCAGCAGCGCCAAAGGCAATCAGCGACAACAAAGCGGGTGCTGTAAGCATCTTTCGTTTTGGGGTGGTGCGCAGCTTGGACCACAGCTGAAGCAACAAGATAGAGAATTTGTCTGTCGGGCTCATTTGATACGCTAAAATCCGTCGTTTTTGGCCAGTATCCGGCGAATTCACGGAACGGTCAGAGCCCTTAGGGCGAAGCCCGCCATTATAGCAAACGCTAACCCTGGCAAAATAATTAAAAATTTATTAATAAAATGCAACTTTAACGACGTATCAACGTATGAATTCCCAACCCACTGCAGCACCGAACACCCACGACGGCCAAAAAACAGCGGTCCCTTCATTGCCTATTTCTGATGCAGTGCGACATGCGCTCGAGATCATCAAACGTGGTGTGGATGAATTGTTGATTGAAGCAGAGTTTGCGCAAAAATTGGCGGCTTCTGAAAAAAGTGGCAAACCTCTTCGCATCAAACTAGGTTTAGATCCTACGGCTCCCGATTTGCATCTGGGTCACACGGTCGTCTTGAACAAGATGCGCCAATTACAGGATCTCGGTCACACGGTGATTTTTCTGATTGGCGACTTTACGTCGATGATTGGTGATCCCTCGGGTCGCAACATCACTCGCCCGCCGCTGACACGCGAACAAATTGAACAAAACGCCAAGACCTATTTTGCTCAAGCGAGTTTGGTGCTGGATCCTGCACGTACGGAGATTCGTTATAACTCCGAATGGTGCGATCAACTGGGCGCACGCGGAATGATAGAACTCTCTTCGCGTTACACCGTCGCACGAATTTTGGAGCGTGAAGATTTTTCTAAACGCTTTAAGGCAGGTACGCCTATTTCAGTGCACGAACTTTTGTATCCGCTGATGCAGGGATACGATTCGGTTGCGCTTAAATCAGATTTAGAAATCGGTGGTACCGATCAAAAATTTAATTTATTGGTCGGACGTGAACTGCAAAAAGATTACGGTCAACCACAGCAATGTATTTTGACGATGCCTTTGCTTGAGGGTTTGGACGGTGTTGAAAAAATGTCTAAATCAAAAGGTAATTACATTGGAATTACCGAACTGGGTAACACCATGTTTGCCAAAGTGATGAGTATCTCGGATGTGATGATGTGGCGTTATTACGAGCTGCTGTCATTTCGGCCTATGGCCGAGATTGAAAAGTTTAAACAAGAGATTGAAGGTGGTCGTAATCCGCGTGACTTTAAAGTGTTGCTTGCGCAGGAAATTGTGGAGCGTTTTCATTCGCGACAAGCGGCCGAAGATGCCTTAGCAGATTTTGATCACCGTGCGCGTGGCGGTATTCCCGACGAAATACCGGAAGTAGCCGTTAGCGGTGCACCGCTTGGTATTGGTCAATTGCTAAAGCAAGCGAATTTATGTCCTTCCTCCTCCGAGGCTTTGCGTATGGTGGAGCAAGGTGGTGTGCGTATGGATGGAGTGACGATCAGTGACAAAGGACTGAAAGTCGATGCAGGCAGCTTTGTGCTGCAGGTCGGTAAACGTAAATTTGCACGCGTGACATTGTCTTGATTGCTCTGTTACAGAGAGT
>CAINAY010000323.1 GCA_903846425.1 uncultured Noviherbaspirillum sp. | reverse complement strand
ATTTGCGATGAAGGATCAGGCGCGTAGTATAAACCGTGCTTACTTACTGCTTCGGAGATCGCTAGATTACGAACGCCGGGCTGCACTACCGCAGTACGCGCATAGGCATCAACGTTAACTATACGATTGAGTCGAGCCGTTGATAGCACCACACCATCAGCAATTGGCGTCGCACCACCTGACAAACCCGTGCCCGCGCCGCGCGGAACGATTTGCACTTTTAAACGGTGACACACTTTCAACACAGCGACGACTTGGGCTTCGTTCTCGGGCAACACCACAACCATGGGTAGTTGACGATAAGCAGATAGGCCATCGCACTCATAAGGGCGCGTATCTTCTTCATTAAACAGCACGGATACCTCAGGCAGCACCGCACGTAATGCGGATACGACTTCGCGCTGGCGAGATAAAGAGAAAGCAAATTCAGTGGGAGCGTTCATAAAACATCCTGTGGGCACACGAAGGCACGTGCTAGCAACAGCGCATAAAAGCTATAACGCTAGTGTAACGAAAGCGCACTGATGAAACCCAGGATTTGATAGGATTTCCGCTGAAAAGCTTGAGAGAAACTGATGAAAGTTTTTACTGCTTTAACAGGATCGCTTAAATCGACAAGAAATCTTCAAGATCGCTCGGGATAAATCAGGGATTTCGGAAGGTTTCTTGCATCCATTCCAAAAAAGTGACGACTTCAGGACGCTCGGTAACTTGTTTTTCATACACCAGGTAATAAGCATGCGGAGGTGTCGCTGTTTTCATATCAAACAAGCGAACAATTTCACCGCGCGCAAGCATCTCGCGCGCAAAATGTTCTCGGGTTAACCCCACGCCATGGCCGTGCTTCACCATCTCAAGTAACAGGCCTAAATCATCAACCCTCAAACCAGTGGATGGCTCAGCCCAATCCAAACCGGATGCCTCAAACCAAGGCTGCCAAGGTTCGAGCGCAGAACGAAGCAAGGTGGCATTTTGCAAATCTTCAGGCGTATTTATAGGATCAACTTTTTTCAAGTACTCAGGACTTGCTACTGCAAAGGTTGGTTCTGAAAATAATTTTTCGCATTGCAGATTCGGATATTTACCCGGACCAAATCGTACTTCAAGATCACTCTCAGCAAGCGCCAAATCGTATAGCGGAACCGACAAATAAATTTCAACGGCAATATCGGGATGCTGCTCTACAAAAGATGCCAAACGCGGCACGAGTAAGTAGCGCGCAAAGGTGGGTGGCAATGTCAGTTTGACGCGCGGCTGTGCAGATGCTGCACGGCGTGGCATAGGAAAATCAGTTAAGGCTCGCAAAGCTAAACGAACTACATCCAGATAACGTCTACCGAATTCCGACAAACCGACATTCCGACCATCGCGTAAAAATAAGCGCTCGCCCACGAATTCTTCTAGCAGACGAATTCGATGTGACAACGCAGAAGGTGTAATGCACAACTCTTCTGCAGCTAATGCAAAAGAACCATGACGCGCCGCTGCTTCAAAAGCAGAAAGCGCGTGAACCGGAGGAATTCGTGTTGCCATAAATGAGTTACAAATGAGTGCTTTAGCGACCCGAGAGCATCACCAGCGGATGACTTTACCCGGATTAAAAATATTGTTGGGGTCCAGCGCGTGTTTGATCGTGCGCATCAGATCAACGGCTTCTTCTCCGGCTTCATGAACCAGAAAATCCAGTTTATGCAATCCGATACCATGCTCGCCTGTGCATGTACCATCCATCGCGATTGCGCGATGGACCATGCGCTCGTTAACTGACTCGGCGCGCGCGACATCGGTAGGATCGGATGGATCAACTAACATCTGCACATGGAAATTACCATCCCCCACATGACCAACGATGCCATAGATGAGGTTCTCGCGATCGCAATCCGCTTTGGTTTCAAGCAGGCATTCCGTTAAGCGCGAAATAGGAACGCAGCAGTCGGTAGAAATAGCGCGCGAACCAGGGCGCAATTGCAGCAAAGCGAAATAAGCATTGTGACGCGCTTGCCATAACCTTGAACGATCTTCTGGACGGGTAGCCCATTCAAAACCAATCGCCCCATGTTCATCAGCGATTTGCTGCACTAATTCAGCTTGCTCTTTAACGCCTTGCTCACTGCCGTGGAATTCAAATAACAGCAGAGGCTTTTCTGGCAGCGTTAATTTATCGTGACGATTCAACGCACGTACACCATTCTCATCAACGAATTCAACACGCGCCAATGGCACGCCAATTTGGATTGCCTGAATCACGGTATCGACTGCGTTCGCGATGGTAGTGAACGAACACACCGCAGCGGAGATGGCTTCAGGATGCGGATAAATCTTGAGCGTGATTTCGGTAATTATGCCTAACGTACCTTCACTACCAACAAATAAGCGCGTCAAGTCGTACCCTGCTGATGATTTTTTTGCGCGCGTACCGGTCTTAACAATTTTGCCCTGAGCAGTAACGACGGTCAGGCCCAGCACATTCTCGCGCATGGTGCCGTAGCGCACAGCATTCGTACCCGAAGCACGCGTTGCAGCCATTCCTCCTATCGAGGCATCCGCGCCGGGATCAATCGGAAAAAACAATCCAGTATCTTTGATCTCAACATTCAGTTGCTTACGTGTCACTCCCGGTTGCACTGTAACCGTCAGATCTTCGGCGTTCAACGCAACCACTTGATTCATCTGCGACACATCGATCGATAAACCCCCTTGCAGCGCCAAGATATGGCCTTCAAGTGAGGTACCCGTACCGTAGGCAATCACAGGAAATTTATACTGATTGCACAGTGCAACCGCTTTAGCAACTTCCGCGGTGGAATGTGCAAACACCACAGCATCGGGCAGCATAGGATCATATGACGACTCATCACGACCGTGATGCTCACGCATTGCTTGGGTTGTAGAAAGGCGATCGCCAAAATACTCACGCAAAGCATTCAATAGCTCGGGCGGCATTGCGCGCTTAAGCGCAGTGGGTGGGGCAGGATGATTCATTTAGCTTCTCCAGAAGGTCAAGTATTGTACCCCCGTGACATCACTCAAGCAGGGCAACTGTACTTCCAACTTATTTGTTTATTCAGCATTTATGCGGGATTTCACGTATGCTCCCGCGATTGAGTTATCAAATTTTACTGACATGGGACACAGACTTTCCAAAATAGCTACACGTACCGGTGACGATGGCACCACGGGCTTGGGCGATGGCAGCCGCACTGATAAGGATGCACTGCGCGTTCAGGCGATGGGCGATGTTGATGAACTCAATTCTCACATCGGTGTTCTATTGTGTGAACAATTACCAGATGATCTGCGACAAGAGCTCATCACCATACAACACGATCTGTTTGATTTGGGTGGCGAACTCTGCATACCAGGCTTCACCATGATTCAAGAAGCACAAGTGTTGCGGTTAGATGAATTACTCGCAAAGTACAACGAGACACTGCCGCCCTTATCGGAATTCATTTTACCTGGCGGATCAAGCGCCGCAGCTCAAGCACATATATGTAGAACTGTATGTCGTCGCGCCGAGCGCTCGATTGTGTCGCTCGGTAAAGCAGAAACATTAAATCCTCAACCACGACAATTTGTAAATCGTCTCTCGGATTTGTTGTTTGTGCTATCACGCGTGCTCAATCGCTTTGCGGGTGGCTCAGACGTATTGTGGGAAAAAGGGCGCAATAAAGTGTGAATGCACTATGCACTAGCTCGTCCGAGTTAGTGCATCGCTCTAGGAACTGCCTGCAGGCCATGGCTACTCAGCATGCATGCCTGATACGCCACTACAAACACCATATCTAGATGAGTCAGATTTAGCGACTCTTCAGCCCTCAAATCAGATACTCACATCGCTTCCACGTTTTGTGGGTGCGATAGCTTGCGCTAGTCCGACTGCCACGCTGCCGACACATCTTTCAGAGCGACGAAAAAAATTTCGTAAGGCGCGACTCGATCTTAATGAGAATGTCACCATTCAAATTGCAGACACCCAAAAGCTTAAAGAGGAAGTCAATAATCTACTACGTAGCCAGTATGAAGCGCGCGGCTTCGATACGGCTTTTATCGGCGACGAAGACATAGTAAGCAAGAACCGCCTACTAACTTTGCTGGTAAAGAAAGGCACGCGCCCCTCGGGAACATGCTCGCTACTGTTAGACCTGCCAGACCATCGCCTTCGGGCTGATCTTGGTCATTTGGATTGCCTTAACGACTTGCGCAGACAAGGCAAATATCTCATCGAAATATGTCAATTAGCAGCAGCAGAAATAACAAACCGCACGGATCGGATCACCCTCGCAGCGTTGTTTAGCTACATTGCCCTGTGCGCGAATTATTCTCAAAATTACAAATCCTTCCTGGTTATTGAAGTGGCTCCTCACCATGTCGACTTCTGGACTGATATAGGGTTTGTAGTGCTGAAAGATACAACGTGGTGCGACAGAGTCAATACAGCTTCCGCACTACTCGGTTGTGACTGTTTACGCCTTTGGCAATTAATCAAAAATGAATGGGAAAACCCAGCCAGCGAAAATCGCAACAGTAATTCAACACCCATAGCTATAAGACGCTTCGTGCGACATTTTATGCCTTGGGAAGATGTTGAAGGAATCAT
>CAINAY010000322.1 GCA_903846425.1 uncultured Noviherbaspirillum sp. | reverse complement strand
TTTGAAACAGGCGTGATTAATTCAGTATCCACTCGCCCGATTGCTTGATAGCGTGATACATCGCATCCGGTGCCAGATCGATTTTTCCAGGCCAAGTTACCGCACCATGTTCAATGAAGGCTTGCCGGAAAATTTCAGGATCTTTAAGAACTTCAAATACACCAGTTAAATGACTGGTCTCGAACACCACCTTACCTGACGTCCCATCTGCAAACGTTACCTGAATACTCAGCGGTGAAATAGTCTTTACGTCAATGACTTGCCATTCCATACGAGCCTCACTTCAAAGGAATAATTGCTTTGGGTTGTTGTTTCGCCTTGCACAGATTCCAATTTTCAAGCAATTCGTGTTGATGCAACTCAGCCCAATCTAACACAAGCTCAAGGGCGCGCCTAGGAAGGTGTCCTGACGAAATGAACAAACCTTCAATATTGATGATCGGCTCATGTTCAGAATAAATCGCATGAAAATGCGGGGGTGAATGATCGTTAAAAAACATACGAATCAAAATCCCGTAAAACGCACTGATTGTAGGCATACAAACCTCATCGGATCAATGCTTGCATTTTGCGCAACCTCAAAAGAGCAGTCAAGATTGGTTATGCTCAAACTTCGTGATTGTGCTGAATTCACATAATCGATTGCAGAAGATCTAAATCACTCCACCAATTTATTCAGCTTGTCCGGATTGAATTTATCCAGCTCGACAACAGTCTCACACGCTATACCAGCTGCTTTGAGTGCCTCGAGAATTTTCACTAACTGCAATTCCTGACTGGAAGCATTGTCGATCAATCCATGCAAGGCTTTTGACAAAGGATCGTCACCATTCGCTGTCAAGCCATACGCCGCAAACATTTTTGCAGTCGCGTCTTCGCGTTCAGTAGCGGCCGTTTTTTCGATAATACGTGCAGGATTACCGACCGCGGTGGCTCCCGCGGGGACTTCTTTGACTACGACGGCATTAGAGCCAATCTTAGCGCCCTCGCCCACCGTAAACGAACCCAATACTTTAGCACCCGCACCAATGATCACACCGCGTTCTAAGGTCGGGTGTCGCTTAGTTCCTTTGGATAGCGATGTGCCACCTAAAGTCACACCTTGATAGATGGTGCAATCGTCGCTGATATAAGCCGTCTCACCTATCACGACACCAAAGCCATGATCGATAAAAACACGACGTCCTATGGTCGCACCGGGGTGAATCTCAATGCCGGTTAATCCACGAGCTATATGAGAAATGAAGCGCCCTATCCATTTAAATCCCATCTGCCAGCAGGCATTGGCCCACCGATGCAAAACGATGGCATGCAGGCCGGGATAGCACGTCAACACCTCCCAAGAGCTTCGGGCGGCGGGGTCGCGTGCCATGATGCTAGCGATGTCTTCCCTGAGGCGGCTAAACATGAATGTCGATCAAACAGTAAAAAGTGAATTTTAGGTTATTTGGAAGAATCAGACTCAATCACCCTTGTACTAGACGGTGGGCACTTTCAATCGTTGACGCCTCGCCTCGTACAAGCAAACACCTGAAGCTACGGAGACGTTAAGACTTTCAACTGACCCCAACATCGGCAAGCTCACTAAACGATCGCAATTCTCGCGCGTTAAACGTCGCATGCCCTCACCTTCAGAGCCCATTACAAAAGCGACGCCTCCGGTGTAGTCGACATCGTAGATCGTACTTTCTGCATCATCTGTCGTACCTGTTAGCCAGATATCGTGTTCCTGTAACTCGCGCATAGCACGCGCCAGATTAGTCACGGTAATGTACGGTACGTTGTCGGCTGCGCCACTAGCAACTTTGGCTGCGGTTGCGTTCAAACCCACGGCTCTATCTTTGGGTGCAATCACGGCATGTGCTCCTGCACCATCGGCGACGCGCAAGCATGCGCCCAAATTATGCGGATCAGTCACTCCATCAAGCAGCAACAACAAAGGTGGTCCTTGTATGCCATCGATTAATTCAGACAAATTACGAGCGAGTGAGATTTCACCCGCTCGCGCTACCACGCCTTGATGCCGGCGCGTACCGACCATAGCATCCAAACGCTGATCATCTGCTTGAATGATACGAACATTGGCTGATTTAGCGGAGCGCAAAAGATCACCCATACGTCGATCATGACGCGAGGCATCGACATAAATTTCTTCTATGGTCGACGCATCATGACGTATACGTGCTGCGACTGCATGAAATCCGAAAAGGAGTTTGGTCTTCATTGTTTTATGGTCAGTGAGCTATCGCTCTATATTATTTACGTTTCTTTTGACCTGAACGTGCAGCGGTTTTCGATGGTTTAGCCTTGCGTGCTTTGGCACTATCAGGCATTTTGGGCGCTGCTTTTTTAGCGGTTTTTTTCGTGGCCTGCTTCGCCGCTTTTTTTGCACCCATCAAACGCGAACGCCCTTGCCCTTCTTCGGCACGGCGTGCTTCGTTTTTCAATTGGGTGCGAATACCTGGCTCGCGCACGAGTCGTAAATCGATGCGACGCGCATCAAGATCAACTCGACTCACTTGCACGGTCACTCTATCGGTTAACTGATAGCGCATGCCGGTTCGCTCGCCACGCAATTCATGTCGGGCTTCATCAAATTGAAAGAAATCTGAACCCAAATCAGTGACGTGAACCATACCTTCAATGAACAAGGCATCGAGCTGTACAAAAATGCCGAATGCTGCGACTCCCGAAATCGTACCCGTAAATTCTTCGCCGAGTTTATCGCGTACAAAATAGCATTTCAGCCAAGCTTCAACATCACGCGAGGCTTCATCTGCGCGCCGTTCATTAGCAGAACAATGAATTCCGAGCGCTTCCCAGATGGCGACATCGCCTTCCGATTTTTTCTTACCGGCGGCTCTATCTTTTGCCTGCATCTTGCGCGCAGCAGGAGACAGCTGAGTATTCAGATTTTCTGTCTCTATATCTTTTGGATGGTAGCGCTTGCCTTGCAAAATTGCCTTGATCACGCGATGCGTCAGCAAATCTGGATAGCGCCGTATAGGACTGGTGAAATGAGCATAGGCATCGTAAGACAAACCGAAATGCCCAATATTGTCAGGGCTGTAGACCGCTTGCTGCATGGAGCGCAGCAGCATGGTCTGCAACATGATGGCATCGGGCCGTAGTTTTATTTTTTCCATCAACTCTGCGTAGTCCGATGCCGCTGGGCTACCGGAACCACCGAGCGATAAACCTAATTGCTTTAAGAATGTGCGTAACTGATTAAGCTTTTGTTCTGTTGGGCCAGCATGGATACGGAACATACCGTGATGCTTGTTGCGCTCCATGAAATCAGCAGCGCAAACGTTTGCCGCCAACATACATTCTTCAATTAATTTGTGCGCATCGTTGCGTGTGCGCGGCAAAATTTGTTCTATTTTGCCCGCAGCATTGCAAACGATATAGGTCTCAGTCGTTTCAAAATCAATCGCACCACGCAAACGACGTGACTGTAACAATACTTGAAATAAATCATAAAGATTTTGCAGATGCGGCAGTAATGCAGCACGACGTGTCGCCTCAGGTCCACGCGTATTACCTAATACGGCAGCAACTTCGGTATAGGTCAAGCGAGCAGCTGAATGAATCACGGCAGGATAAAACTGATAGGCCTGAATATCGCCTTTCGCACTAATCACGGCATCGCACACCATGGTTAATCGATCGACATCGGGATTTAATGAGCACAAACCATTCGATAATTTTTCCGGCAGCATGGGTATCACCCTGCGCGGGAAATATACTGAGGTGCTGCGCTCAAGCGCATCGACATCTAATGCATCATTTGGCTTCACATAATGACTAACATCAGCAATCGCAACGATCAGTCGAAAACCTGTACCACGCCCGATTTTTACAGGCTCACAATACACAGCATCATCAAAATCTCTTGCGTCTTCGCCGTCTATCGTTACCATCGGAATGTCGCGCAAATCAACACGATCTTCCAGATCAGCCGGTTTCACTTCGGAGGGTAGTTTTGATGCAGCTGCTTTTGCTGCCTCTGAAAACTCATGGGGAACGCCATACTTGCGCACAGCAATTTCTATTTCCATGCCGGGGTCATCAATCTCACCCAGCACTTCAGCAATTTTTCCTATCGGCTGGCTATAGCGCGATGGTTGCTCAGTAAGTTCAACGCTGACAACTTGCCCAGCTTTCGCTTTGCCGGGTGCCACTGCGAGCAAAATATCGTGAGCGATGCGCTTATCTTCAGGTACGACTAACCAAACGCCATTCTCATGTACCAAACGACCAATGACATGTGTATTAGCACGCACTAATACTTCAACAATAGTGCCCTCTGGGCGGCCACGTCGATCTAAGCCTATAACGCGAACTTGTACCCGATCACCATGCAAAACTTTCTGCATTTCTTTTTCAGGAAGAAAAACATCATCACCTTCATCAGGTAACAAAAATCCATAGCCATCGCGATGACAAGAAACACGGCCTTCAATAAAGTTAGCGGTATTAGCGAGTTGTATGCGACCTTTGCGGTCTGGTTTGATTTGGCCGTCACGCTCCATAGCGGCTAATCGACGGGTCAAACCATCTAGCTCAGATTCTTTAACAGACAAAGCGTCAGCGATGGAAGATAGTGTCTGCGGATCAGATGCTTTACGCAGTACGCCCAGGATTTCTTCTCGACTGGGGATGCTATACGGATAGTGGCTCAAAAGATGACAATAAAAGTAAGGTGAATAAACAAGAATAGTGTAACGGAGCTGTGCTCGCTTTGCTCAGTAGACCATTCGATTGATAAAGGCTAAGAGCTTATTCCTAACTAGTTAAATCACTATGACATAGTGCATTCATAGGGCTCAACACTCGGCTTTATTGACTTGCGGGATTTATCCGCTATAATCTCGCCTTCTTTTGGCCCACGTGGCGGAATTGGTAGACGCGCATGGTTCAGGTCCATGTGCCGCAAGGTGTGGGGGTTCGAGTCCCTCCGTGGGCACCACCAGATTAAGAGCTTGCTTACGCAGGCTCTTTTTTTTGCATAAACCAAAAGTGC
>CAINAY010000321.1 GCA_903846425.1 uncultured Noviherbaspirillum sp. | reverse complement strand
TCTTTATGGAAAAATATTTATCAAAGATCAGGCATTCGATGATCAATTAGAAGAAATCGTACAAAAACAAGCCGAGAAAGAAAGCATCGTTAATCTCGAGCCTGTAAATTATTCTGTGTAAATGCTGACGGAACACTCATTGGTGATCGGGCAGCCGATCACCAAATTCAATAGTGAATCGATTCAAAGCCATTCTCCAGTTCTGGATAGGCATTGTCCATTTTTTTGATGCTTGCTCGATTGCCAGGTAAATCACCTTGCGTGCCGAATCATCGTTAGGGAAGACCTTGCGACGTTTCGTTGCAGCGCGAATGACACTGTTTAAAGATTCGACTGCATTGGTTGTGTAAATAGCCTTTCGGATTTCGGGCGGATACTCAAACAGCGTGCGCAGATTGGGCCAATGCGTAATCCACGACTTAGCAATCTGCGGGTAAGAGCCATTCCACACTTGACCAACGCGTTCGAGTTCAACTAATGCCTGCTCTTCGGTCGGGGATTGATAAATTCGCTTCAAATCGCTGGTGACGGCCTTGTAGTCTTTCCACGATACATACCGCAAACTGTTACGCACCATGTGAACTAGGCAGAGCTGAATCCGTGTCTGCGGATATTCAACAGCAATCGCATCAGGGAAGCCTTTAAGACCATCCACACAAGCGATCAAGATATCTTGCACGCCACGGCTTTTGAGTTCGGTGAGAACAGAGAGCCAGAATTTAGCACCTTCGTTATCCGACATCCAAAGTCCTAATAAATCCTTGCGGCCATCCATGTTGACGCCCAGCGCCAAGTAAATCGATTTGTTCACCACCCGCATGTTGTCTCGGATTTTAATGACGATGCAGTCCAGATAAACGATCGGATACACCGCATCTAAAGGACGCGATTGCCAGGCCGTGATCTGTTCTAACACTCGGTCCGTGACTTTGGAAATGAGCGTGGCAGAGACATCGGCGTCATACATTTCTTTGAACGCGTCAACGATTTCTCGGGTACTCAGCCCCTTGGCGTACAGGGTCAGAATCTGATCGTCCATGTGCGTCAAACGCGTTTGGTTTTTGCGTAGCAGCTGGGGCCCGAATGATCCGTCACGATCACGTGGACTCAGAATATCGACTTCGCCATGTTGACTTTTAAGGCGCTTAGGCGTGGTGCCGTTGCGGGCATTGCCTCTAGCTAGTTTGCTATCGCCGTGCTTCTCGTAGCCCAAATGATCGGTCAATTCTGCATTTAAGGCAGTCTCGACCGTTAGTTTGAGGAGCTCGCGGGATAAGGCGTTTAAGTCCGCCTCTGTCTTGATATCTTTGGCCAGTTCGGCCGCTAATGCCTGTAATTTGCTTCGATCCATGGTTGTGCCTTGCATAACGGTTCCCCTTGCAGGAGATTAATAGGCCGTCGGCATTTACACAATTTTATTTACAGGCTCAAACTAGAATGTGAAGTAATTTTGCTCCATTGACCCCATGGTTGGCAAACTTATTGAAAACTCAGCAGCAACATCGAAATCGGTACTCCCATAAAGAATTCCGCTTTCAAACCACAAAGCACCGTTAGCGTTTGCAGTCGTCAAATTAGAAGAACCTCCTATAAATGTGAAGGCATCATTTGCGGTGCCACCTGACATGGCATCAATTGCAGACAAATCAATCTTGTCGCTTCCTTCAAAATCAGACAGGACGTCTCTCTTGGTAACGATCAAACCGCTCTCAGCAACAGATTTGTAAGTAAAGACATCGCTACCAGCGCCACCATAGAGTTCATCTTTTCCGCCGCCACCAATCAAGACATCATCGCCATCATTGCCGTATAAAAGATTAAATCCAGCATTTCCAATGATGGTGTCCGAACCACTACCTGAT
>CAINAY010000320.1 GCA_903846425.1 uncultured Noviherbaspirillum sp. | reverse complement strand
TGGAGATGCCGATCATTTACCTTCGCCACCACAAGACGTTTTATTTTTTGCGAATGCTGTTCGACGTGAATTGGGATTAGCCACGCGTGAGCAGCGCGCTCAGCAGCAGTTACGTGATTTTGCTAGTTTGTTAATGGCATGTCCTATCGTGGTTTTGTCATGGCAATCGCAGATAAATGGTGAGTCGAATTTAGTCAGTCCATGGATACAACGACTGCAACTTGAACTAAAAATGACTGGTCCGGCTGAGTTACCTCGGCATGAAGTGCAGCTAGCGCCCGTGACCTTGCAGGCGCTTCCCTCTGCTATGCCTTTGCCGAGTGCGCCATTGTTATTGCCTGCGACATTATCAGCGAGTGGTTACAACACCTTGGTCGCATGTCCTTATCAATTTTTTGCGACGCGCATGCTGAGACTAGGCAGCGCCGATGAGTTGACTGATTTACCGGAAAAGCGCGACTACGGTAATTGGGTGCATGACCTCTTGCTGCAGTATCACCAGACCGTAGCGCAGCAGCAAACGCCCGTTGAGGAGCGCGCTGATTTACTAGAGCGCATTTCAGAGCATGTATTTGATCAAGTGTTGCTGCATGAACCTGCCGCATTACCTTATCTGGCGCGTTGGCGAAAACAAATTCCGGCATATCTGGACTGGGCGAATGCGCATCAAGAGGCCGGCTGGACCTTTGCCTTTGGTGAGCGGCAGCGAGAGCGCGTCTTGTCGTGGGGCGATGGCGAAATTCAGTTGAAAGGCCGACTCGATCGGGTCGATCAAAACGCCGATGGCGATTGGATGGTGTTGGATTACAAAACTACCGACAAAGGTAAGTTAAAAAGAAAACTCGCTCAACGTGAAGATCATCAACTGACGTTTTATGGCTTGCTGCTAGAGCAAAAAGTATCAGCTGCAGCCTATGTTGCGATTGATGCGGATAAGCCTGATGCAATACCTGCTGAACCGTATGGAATCTGGCGTGATGCGCTTGAGCAGCAATTAAAAATGGATTTTAAAAATATCGCCAACGGGACTGCCTTGCCTGCATCTGGAACTGGCAGTACCTGTGACTGGTGTGATGCGCGAGGCTTATGTCGTAAAGGAAGCTGGTGATGACAACAGCCAGTAGCTTCGTCATCAATGGCCGCGCGCGCACGCAAGACGATTTTGTGCGCAGTGCCTGCGATCCCACTTGCTCAGTCGTGGTTGAAGCCTGCGCCGGTAGTGGCAAAACTTTTTTATTGGTCGCGCGCATGCTTAGGTTGTTGCTAGAGGGTTGCGAACCTTCGGAGCTGCTGGCAATTACATTTACCCGCAAGGCGGCAGCCGAAATGCGCGAGCGCTTGCTTAGCTTGCTGAAAGAGTTGGCGCTGGCAGAAATCTCAGTCGCAATGAAACTGCTGCAGGAGCGCGGATTAAGCTACGAAGAAGCAGAGATAAAAATGCCGCAGGCGCGCAACTTGTATCAGCGCGTACTCTCGAGCCCGTTTGGTTTGTCCATCGATACTTTTCACAGTTGGTTTGCACGCTTGTTACAAATTGCACCCTTGTCTTCCGGTGTGCCCCACGCCTATGGATTAGAAGATAACAGCGCTGAATTATTAAATGATGCCTGGGTGCGTTTTATGCACTCACTGAATCAGCCTCAACAAAGCGATTTGCGAGCTGCCTTGATGGCGATCTATGAGATCGCAGGCGACACCACAGGTAAAAAACTAATTGATGCGTTCGTAGCGCGCCGTGCTGAATGGTGGGTTGCGACTGAAAATCACGACCCTCTAGAGCAATTGCGTCAGCTTTGTGGTGATGATGCGGTTGTAGATGCCCGATTACGTTTGTGGGAAGACGAATCTTTGTGTCAGCGATTTTTGCGTTTGTCTTCACTATTAGGTAAAGGCACGCCAGCACAAAAAAGAAATGCGACAGCTATCGAATCCTGCATCACGGCTGGAGCAAGTGGTGAACAGTTCGAAACACTCTACAACCTGCTTTTGACTAAAGCTGATACACCTCGTGCACTTCCCACAGCACAAGCTTTGCAAAACGCCTTGAGCAGCGATGAGTGGGATTGGTATGC
>CAINAY010000319.1 GCA_903846425.1 uncultured Noviherbaspirillum sp. | reverse complement strand
TGCTGATTCCAGGTGAGCGGTTTAACAAAACGATTGTGGATTATTTGAAATTCGCACGCGATTTCAATGAACATTTCCCTGGCTTTGAAACCGATGTTCACGGATTAGTAAAAACCGTAGTGAACGGCGTAACAGGTTATTATGTAGACTGCGTGCCGCAGTAATTTGCGATGACTATAAAAAACGGGCCTAGGCCCGTTTTTTTATTTCTTAAACCTTGTTAGGTTTTAGGCAGCGTCACACCCTTTTGGCCCTGATACTTACCACCTCGGTCTTTGTAGGACGTTTCACACACTTCATCACTCTCAAAAAACAGCACCTGCGCACAGCCTTCACGCGCATAAATTTTGGCGGGTAGTGGCGTGGTATTGGAAAATTCTAAAGTGACGAAGCCTTCCCATTCGGGCTCAAACGGTGTCACATTCACGATGATGCCGCAGCGCGCATACGTCGATTTACCCAAGCAAATAGTCAATACATTGCGTGGTATCCGAAAATATTCAATCGTGCGGGCTAAGGCAAACGAGTTCGGCGGAATGATACAGACATCGCTCTTAATATCCACGAACGAATTTTCATCGAAATTTTTCGGGTCAACAATTGTGCTGTTGATATTAGTAAAAATTTTGAATTCATCGGCGCAGCGTATGTCATAGCCATACGAGGACGTGCCATAGGAAACGATGCGTTGGCCATTTTGCTCACGCACCTGGCCAGGCTCAAAGGGTTCGATCATGCCGTGGGATTCCGCCATGCGGCGTATCCACTTATCAGATTTTATGGTCATGTTAGTAAAACAGAGGATAGTGATTTCAAACCGAATTTTACGCCAAGCGTGCGGATGAAGCTCGAAAGTCTTTTTAGGCCCATTAAAGAGGGTCGGTTATCGCTGCATGGATTCCCACACCTTCTGTAGCCTTTTTACGGATACCGGCATGGGTGTCTTAAGCTCTTGCGCAAACAGCGAGACCCGCAGTTCTTCCAACATCCAGCGAAACTCTTGCATTTTTGGGTCGCCATGAGCGCCGCTCTTCAATGCGCGCTGCCACGGCGTAGCGGCTTGCTGCCATTCGCTCATTAACCGCGTATCGCGCGTAGGATCCGTTCTCAACTTGTCTAACCTGACCAGCACAGCTTTCAAGTAACGCGGGAAATGAGCGAGCTGCCCATGGTCTGTCTCCACCACAAACCATTTGTGTATCAATGACTGTAGTTGCGATTGCATGTCTGCCTGCGCGGCTTTATGTGCTTTCAATGCTTGCAGCTTTTTAGGCAAGGTTTGGTATTCACCTAAAATCTGCCCAATCAAACGCGCTATTTCATTCACCAATAAATTCAGTCGCGCCTTGCCTTCATCGCGCCTCTGATTAAATTCATTGGAATTGGTCGGTAGTGGTAATTGCATACAAGCGCGCGTCAGACCTGCTTGTATGATTTGATCGCGTAACTCTTCTTGCGAGCCCAGCGCCATAAACTGCATACCCATTTGCTGTAAACCGGCGACATTTTTTTCCAGATACTTCAGCTGCTCTTTTAACTGCAGAGAAAACAAACGCTGTAGGCCATTTTTATGGAAAGTAGCGGCTTCATTCGGATCATCAAATACCTCAAGATCACAATGCGTTACGCGATCGACTAAGGCAGGAAATCCAATGAGGGTTTGTTTACCTTGTTGAATCTCGAGTAACTCAGGCAAAGCATCAAATGACCAGGTCGTTAAATTTTGAAAATTGGCCGGCCCAGCCGCACTACGACTTTGCGCGGGCTTAGTGTTAACTGCGGCATTCGAACCAACAGCACTCTCAACGGGAACTGCTTGCTCGGCGATTTTCTGAAACTGCTCGCGTGCCTGCGTACCTAACTCTGCTTGCAATGCCGATAGGTTGCGCCCCATATCCAATTGCCTGCCATGCTCATCAATGATTTTAAAATTCATGAAATGATGAGCACGCAGAGTTTCAAGCTTGAAGTCGGAGGTTTTAATCACGACGGTGGTCTGGCTACGCACATCAGCGATGACGGCATCTAATAAACTACCTTGCCCGAATTTTTTTACCTCATGCACGCGATCACAAAATCCAGCTGCATAGTCAGGCAAAGGTACGCAATGACGGCGTAATTTTTGCGGTAACGATTTCAGCAGCAAATGTATTTTTTCTTTCAGCATGCCGGGCACCAGCCATTCACAGCGCGCTAAAGACACTTGATTGAGCGAGTACAAAGGAACCGTCAACGTCACGCCATCGCGTACAGCGCCCGGCTCGAAATGGTACGTGAGCGACATTTCTATACCAGCCGTTCGCATCACTTTAGGGAATAAATCGGTGGTGACACCTGCGGCCTCATGCCGCATTAAGTCATCACGGCTGAGATAGAGTAATTTAGGATCGTCTTTACTCGCCTTACGCAACCACTGCTCAAAATCGACCGTGTTATGTATTGATTCGGGTAGTAACTTATCGTAGAAGGCAGCAATTAATTCTTCATCAACCAGCACGTCTAAGCGCCGTGATTTGTGCTCGAGATTTTCTATCTCACGAATTAATTTTTGATTGTGCGCGAAAAAAGGAGCACGGGTTTCAAACTCGCCCTGTACCAAAGCACTGCGAATGAAGATTTCACGCGCTTCGGCCGGTTGGATTTTTCCGTAATCCGTTCGACGCTGGCTGTAAACCACCAAGCCATACAAGGTGGCACGCTCATACGCAGAGACTTGCCCACTCTTTTTTTCCCAGCGCGGATCACCCCAGGATTTTTTTAATAAATGCCCACCTACCCGCTCCAACCATTCAGGTTGAACGTTGGCGATGGTTCGAGCAAACAAACGAGAGGTTTCAACTAACTCGCCCGCCACTACCCAACGACCTGCTTTTTTTGATAAAGACGAACCGGGCCATAAATGAAAACGGATACCGCGCGCGCCCAGATACAGAGGCTCATCATCAGACTTATAACCCACGTTACCCAGCAGACCCGTTAACAACGCCAAATGCAGTTGCTCGTAGGTGGCAGCAGCTTCATTCATGCGCCAACCTTGCTCTCGTACTAGCGTGAACAATTGCGAATGCACATCGCGCCACTCACGTAACCGCATTTGCGATAAAAAATTCTCGCGACATTGTTCTTGTAACTGACGATTCGATTTCTTCTGATCTATCGCTTCCTCAAACCATTTCCACATTTTCAGGTAGCTGAGAAATTCAGATTTTTCATCAGCGAATTTTTTATGCGCGTTATCTGCAGCGGCTTGAGCCTCTGCAGGCCGATCGCGTGGATCTTGCACTGATAGCGCAGCGGCCACTATCAACATCTCAGATAAACAATCATGATCTCTACCAGCGAGCATCATTCGTCCTACGCGTGGATCCAGCGGCAGCTTAGCCAGTTGCCTACCTAAGACGGTTAGCTCGCGCGCCTCATCGACCGCACCTAGCTCTTGCAAAAGCTGATAGCCATCGGCAATCGCTCGGCCCAATGGTGGCTCGATAAATGGAAACTGTTCGACGTCGCCTAACTTCAGCGATTTCATTTTTAAAATAACGGCAGCTAATGACGAACGCAGAATTTCTGGATCAGTAAATTTTGGTCGCTGCAAATAATCTTGTTCGTCATATAAACGTATGCATACACCTGCTGCAACACGGCCACAACGACCTGCACGTTGATTCGCCGCTGATTGAGCGATCGCTTCAATCTGCAATTGTTCAACCTTGTTGCGGTAGCTGTAGCGTTTAACGCGCGCTGTTCCTGCATCCACCACAAAGCGTATGCCAGGCACCGTTAATGACGTTTCAGCCACATTCGTAGCGAGTACCAAACGACGTGCATTACTTATTTTGAATACACGCTCTTGCTCTTGCGCCGAGAGACGTGCAAACAAAGGCAAGATCTCTACATGCGGTGGATGATGCTTGCGCAAAGCTTCGGCAGCATCGCGAATTTCACGTTCACCGGGTAGAAATATCAAAATATCGCCAGGGCCATTCAATGCCAACTCATCGACCGCATCGACAATCGCATCCATTAGATCGCGCTGTTGTTTGCCGCGCGCTGCGCTGGTGGTGGCTGCGGTGGCGGGCTTAGTGGTACCGGCTGAACCGGCTACACCTGCATTCGGATTTCTTGGCGTGAGCTCAGATTCGACCGGACGGTAACGTATCTCAACCGGATACAAACGACCTGAGACTTCAATCACAGGAGCAGGACGGCCCTTGATTTCAAAATGGCGTGAAAATCTTTCGGCATCAATGGTGGCCGAGGTGATGATCACTTTCAAATCAGGCCGCTTAGGTAGTAATTGCTTGAGATACCCCAAAAGAAAATCGATGTTCAAACTTCGCTCGTGCGCCTCATCGATAATCAATGTGTCGTAGTTGCGCAGTAGCGGATCGCTTTGTGTTTCAGCGAGCAAAATGCCATCGGTCATGAGCTTGACCCAAGCACCATCAGATAACACATCATTAAAGCGAATCTTATAGCCCACATGCATGCCCGGTGCTGAGCCCAGCTCGTGTGCAATACGCTTGGCAGTGGCTGTTGCCGCTATGCGCCGTGGCTGAGTATGCCCAATCAGACCACGCTCACCGCGCCCTAGCGATAAGCAGATTTTGGGTAGCTGGGTCGTTTTGCCGGAACCGGTTTCACCGCTCACGATAATGACTTGATTTGCCTGTAGCGCAGCCGCAATCTCCTCACGACGAGCGGAGACAGGCAGCTCTTCAGGAAAGCTGACAGGCGGCAGCGGATGGCGAGGCGGCGGTAATCGAGTGGCGGCGGCAGAAGCAGGCCGCACTTTTTTCGGGGTTTCAGAGGCGGACATGTCAGAGCGAATTATAATGCGACCCATGGACAATCCGATTCAGTTCGTTAGCTGGCTGCGCTCTGTCGCACCCTACATTCACGCCTTCCGTGGCAAAACCTTCGTGGTGGCGTTTCCGGGCGAGCTAGTCATGGCGGGTGCACTACCCGTACTAGCTCATGATCTCTCGCTACTGCATGCACTAGGCATAAGAGTGGTACTGGTGCATGGTTCCCGGCCGCAGGTGGAAGAACAACTCGCGCTGCGTAAGGTCGAGTCGCGCTTTCACAATGGGCTGCGGATTACGGATGAGGTCGCGCTGGAATGTGCCAAAGAAGCCGCTGGTGAGTTACGACTCGATATCGAAGCTGCATTTAGTCAGGGATTGCCGAATACACCGATGGCGAATGCAGCTATTCGCGTTATCTCAGGTAATTTTGTGATTGCAAGGCCCGTCGGCATCATTGATGGCGTTGACCATGAACTGACTGGCTTGGCTCGAAAAATCGCCTATGAAGCCATTAATCCGATATTAAATGCGGGTGGATTGGTGTTGCTCTCGCCTCTGGGGTTTTCACCCACAGGCGAAGTATTTAATCTCGCGATGGAAGATGTCGCCGTTGCTGCTGCGACTGCACTCCGCGCTGACAAACTTATTTTTATTACCGAGATACCGCTGATTACGGATGCTGCAGGAACGGAGATTCGTGAAGTATCGACGCATCAGGCGGGGGCCGTTTTGGAATCAGGCTCACTACATGCAGACGCTGCCTATTATTTTGAGGCCGCAACTCGCGCCGCGAATTTAGGCGTGCCCCGCGCTCACCTCGTTCCTTACACCGTGGATGGTTCTGTACTGCTAGAGGTCTTTACGCACGATGGTGTGGGTACCATGATCTCGTCAGAAAATCTGGAGAGCCTGCGCGAAGCGACGATTGAAGATGTAGCGAGTATCTTGCACCTGATCGAACCTCTGGAAGCAGATGGCACGCTGGTCAAACGTGGCCGTGAGCTGATAGAGCGTGAAGTCGATTATTTTTCAGTGATTGAACATGACGGCGTAATTTTTGGCTGCGCTGCTCTGTACCCTTTTCCAGCTGAAAAAATGGCTGAAATGGCTTGCCTCACGGTGAGCCCCGATTCGCAGGCACAAGGTGATGGCGAACGTTTGCTAAAACACTTAGAAACGCGTGCGCGTGCCGCTGGTTTTAAACAATTGTTTGTACTGACCACGCGTGCAGCGCATTGGTTTTTAAAACGCGGCTTTGTCATGGCCAGCATTGATGATCTGCCTAAAGATAGACAAAACATGTATAACTGGCAGCGCAAATCGATGGTGTTGATTAAGAAGTTATAGGCACTATCGAATCAAAAAGATTCGCTAATAATTTTATTGCTCGGAGAATTCAATGACACGCATGGTTCACTGTATTAAATTAGAAAAAGAAGCCGAAGGTCTGGATTTCCCACCTTATCCCGGCGAGATGGGTAAAAAAATCTGGGAGAGCGTCTCCAAAGAAGCCTGGGCCGCTTGGTTGAAACACCAGACTATGCTGGTGAACGAAAACCGTTTGAATCTGGCTGATGCACGCGCGCGCAAATACTTAGCGACGCAAATGGACAAACACTTTTTTGGCGATGGTGCCGATGAGGCGCAAGGGTATGTACCGCCGGCTGATTGATACGCATGTAACTGATTCGATTAAGTTCGGAGAGCTAACAAATACAAAAGCCCGCAAATGAACGTTTGCGGGCTTTTTTAATTCTCACCTTACTCAATTAGGCATCTGCAAGTTCACTACGCCGATGAACCCTACGCTCTATCTCACCTCGTGTAGGTAGCGTCTTCAGGTCATAGTCAGCTTGAAGCGCCATCCACGAAGCAGCATCGCCGCCAAAATAATGTGCTAGCCGCTCAGCGGTGTCGGCCGTAACTCCACGACGTTCCTTCACGATTTCATGGATGCGAGTAGCTGGCACAGCAAGCGCCATCGCAAGCGCATTGACGCTCATCTCAAGTGGAACCAAATAATCTTCACGTAGCACTTCGCCCGGATGAACTGGGCGCATACGATTAACAGGACGACTCATACTTGCACCTTAGTGGTAATCAACAATTTCAACATCGACCGGGCCAGAGTCGCTCCAGACGAAGCACACGCGGAATTGATCGTTGACGCGGATGCTGTATTGACCGGCTCTGTTACCTTTAAGCGCTTCGAGCCGGTTACCCGGCGGGGAGCGCAAAAAATCCAGTGTCTTAGCAGCGTCGAGTTGGGCCAACTTACGCTCCGCTACTGATTGGATAGCGCGAAATCGTCTGGGACTGGCACCCCCAAAAAGAGCCTCGGTGTCGGCGCATCGGAAGGACTGGATCATCGACAGAAGGTATTACGTTTTACGTAATACGTCAAACGTATCGCAAGATTTTTGGTGCTCTCACGACAAGTCGCGACAGAACCACTGTTAATCTGCAGCCCCCTGGTTCGAGTCTAG
>CAINAY010000318.1 GCA_903846425.1 uncultured Noviherbaspirillum sp. | reverse complement strand
TTTTTAAGTCACAATAGCACTGCCTGTCACTACCAACTTTTACCGCCAACGATTCTACTGAATGAAACCCGTACGACTGCCTGCTGCTGCGACACTCGCCTTGCCGCGCTGGGGTTTGGCCGTGATGTGTTTGCTGTACATACTGCCCGGGATACTACGTCGCGATCCGTGGAAAACCGATGATGCTGCCGGCTTTGGCATCATGTGGACCATGGCGCACGGATCACTGGCCGACTGGTTAGCTCCCAACATCGCTGGCCTGTCCATGCCCAACGAAGCACCGCTAGCTTTTTGGGTAGGTGCGCTACTCATCAAATTATTCGGCTGGCTTCTGACAGATGCGGTAGCAGCCAGAATGTCGGTACTCGTGTTCTTTGCCATTGGGGTTGTGTCTGTATGGCGCACGGCCTTTGTCCTTGGACGTCGCAACGAAGCTCAACCCTTAAAGCTCGCTTTTGGCGGACAACCCGCCGCTATGGACTACGGCCGGACCTTAGCCGATGGCGCCGTCTTAATTTACGTTGCTTGCTTAGGCTTGCTGTTACGCAGTCATGAAACGGCCACACCTGCTTTACACGTCGCACTAGTGGCTGCAGCTTTTTATGCCGCAGCCTGCCTGTTCGATAAAGCCAACACACGCGCAGCTGCAGGTCTGGGTATCACACTCGGATTATTAGTACTTGCGCGTGGCTGGACCGTGCCACTAGCGCTATGGATTAGTTTGTTGATGTTGGCCACTCTGCGCTATCGCGATGTCACGCTTCATCTCGTACGCACGACACTACCGATTGGATTGCTGATACCGCTGGTATGGGTATTGGCGCATCGTGCATTGATGCCAGGCAGCGCTGAGATCACCGACGCGTGGTTAAACACCAATTTGCATATGCTGAGTTGGCCTCGATTAGCGACGCTAGGCTTTCTCTCAAAAACATTGGTTTGGTATACCTGGCCGGCGTGGCCGATTGCAGCGTGGACTGTATGGGCATGGCGCTCGCAAGCGACATTGCATGTGTTGCTAACCACGTCGGGTGTCGCCGCACTGCTCCTACTCAATCTGTTCACTACCTCGCCGAAAGATCATGAATTACTTTCGTTGTTACCACCACTGGCGATTTTGGCGACCTTTGGATTACCTACGCTAAAACGTGGAGCAATCAATGCGATTGATTGGTTCTCAGTGATGACACTGACAGCCATCGCTTCATTCATTTGGTTAGGGTGGATTGCAAAGCAAACCGGGTGGCCAGAAAAACTCGCAAAAAATGCCTTCAAAGTTGCGCCGGGATTTGAACCTGAATTCAACTTTTTAGCCACGTTCGTTGCACTAGCCACTACCGTTGGATGGGTGCTGCTATTACGCTGGCGTTTGGGACGTCAGCCTTCCGTTTTGTGGCGCGCTGTCGTGTTATCGACCGGTGGACTAGTTCTGTGCTGGGTACTTCTGATGACGCTCTGGTTACCATGGTTGAACTACGCACAAAGCTACTCCAGCGTTGCAGCAGAAATTGAAACGCATCTACCAACAAGCTATCGTTGCGTTGATACCGATGGCGTCGGCCCTGCACAGCGAGCTTCGTTTGGCTATTTAGGTCAAGTGAATTTCAGCCGCAATTCGAAAAATTCGAGTTGTGACTTACTGCTCGTGCAGGACGATGGGTTACGCCGCCGCGGTGGTTCATTGAAAAAAATCGAAGGTGATGTAACGCTGCTGTGGCAAGGCCGTCGAGCTTCCGATCGCCACGAATTTTTCCGCCTCTACAAGCGCAATTCTCCATGAATCCGGCGGCCAGCCCGCATAACTCGTCGCTGACATCACGCGTTGCGCGACTGGCTTGGCCCATATTAGTCGGGCAATTGGCAGTCGTCGCCAACGGCGTGATCGACACCGCGATGACGGCGCGCTATTCCGCAACTGATTTGGCCGTACTCGGTCTCGGTGCATCTATTTACATTAGTGTATTCGTCGGCCTATCAGGTGTTTTGCAAGCGCTCTCACCCACTATCGCACAATTATTCGGCGCAAAAAAAATCGATGCTATCGGTGCTGAAGTGCGCCAAGGTATGTGGCTAGCGATTTTTCTCTCTATCGTCGGCGCTTGCCTACTTAGCTTTCCTCATGCGCTGCTAGCAGTGGCTCATGCTCCACCTGAGATGACAGACAAAGTTGAGCGCTATCTGCAAATACTATCGCTCGCACTACCTGCATCGTTGGGCTTTCGCGTTTATGCATCGTTAAACACGGCTTTATCTCGCCCACGAAATGTCATGCTGCTTCAAATCGCCGGTTTGGGATTGAAGATTCCACTGAATGCATTATTTATTTTCGGCGGATTAGGTTTACCCGCCTTCGGTAGTCCCGGCTGCGCAATTGCGACAGCCATCAGTGCATGGTTAATCGCACTCATCAGTTGGTTGATCCTTCGTAACGATTCTTTTTTTAATCAATTTCACATTTTTGGCCGCGGAATTGATAGGCCTCGTTGGAAAGCTCAATCAGCATTGTTGAAGCTCGGCTTACCTATGGGCCTGTCGTATTTAATTGAAGTGACTGCTTTCACCTTCATGGCCCTGTTCATTGCTCGCTTAGGTAGCAACTCCTTAGCTGCTCATCAAATCACCGCCAACTTCGGCACGGTACTGTATATGCTGCCGCTGTCGATAGCGAATGCCACTATGACACTGGTAGCTCAAGAAATCGGTGCAGGCCGTTTGCTATCAGCTCGCCACACAGGGCGCGCAGGAATACGGTTGGGAGTTATTCTTTCGGTCAGCTTGGGCATCATTGTATGGCTAACACGCGGGTACATCATTGGGCTCTACACACCGGATGTCAGCGTCGCAGAAGCTGCAATGCCACTGTTTTTTTTCATCGCCTTCTACCAACTATTCGACGCGATTCAAGTTGGTACTGCCTTTGTTTTACGTGCGTATAAAGTCGCAACGATACCCACGCTGATGTATGCAGTGGCGTTGTGGGGCGCAGGTCTGGGCGGTGGTTACGTGGTCGGCTTTAATATCACCGGACTCACTCCAAATTTTTTACTAGGCGCTGCCGGTTTTTGGTTGGGTAATAGCCTAAGTCTCGCATTGGTAGGACTCGCATTGGTTTGGTATCTTCGACGTGTTCAGCGCATCTTAGAACGCGAACATGTGCCTGCGCTATGAAACGTCGAATCATCTACTGAATGATTCCGTACCAGATGACTGCTACTCGGGATGCGGATCAGGCACAGGCTCATCTTGCGGGACGGGATGTGGAATATCTTCGTGAAAAGGTTGATCTTCAGGTGTAGGTACCGGCTCACGGTGCACAATTAGTCTGTTCATGATCATCAACTCCTTAACGTAGTCTAGGTTCGCCGCGTCGGTTAGCGCGTCGTTCAGTGGGATGCGAAAAAGCACGAAACTCCATCGTAATTACACCCAATGCACCGGGTGGGCCCGCCACAAAATCAAATTCTTTTTTTACCGGAAACAAAACGTTATCGAGCAAAACGATATCGGTGCGACAAGTTGGATTAGGATTAGAAAGATGCGTTCGCATCTCATGCCAAATATCGGGCGTAATCCAACCTTCTAGATAGATCTGATTCGGATACACGGAGTGATCTGCATCAAGATACGCTTTCTGACCATCACGCAAAGTCAGATAGGCGGGCGCTTCATCAGCAATGACTAAATTAATCCAGCCTTCACCAATGGCATGCGATATTTCCTCATGAGGTCCCGCACACGAGAGTGACATGGACCACTTGCATGAAAGATCGAGTCGCTTCTCAATGCAACCTT